>NZ_KV811040.1:0-114419 GCF_001812965.1 Actinomyces sp. HMSC075C01 | reverse complement strand
CCTTCCGCGGGGCCGAGGCCCTGGACTGGTGGGCCGCCTGCACCCTGGCCCAGGAGGGCTACCGCGGCCTCGACCTCATGGGCGCCGGCTCCACCCGCGTCCCCGCGCTCTACACGGTGGGCCAGTACAAGAAGCGCTATGCCCAGCACGTCACTGAGGTGGACGGGGCCTGGGACGTCCCCGTCTCCCGCGTCATCTACTCCGGGATGTCCGTCGCCAAGCGCCTGCGTGACGCACTGCGCGCGCGGCGCGGCTCACGGGAGGACTGAGCCCGCGCGACCACGACGTAGACTCGCGGCCGAGCCGGGGTGCACCAGTACAGCGCCCCGCACCGATGCAGTAGAGGAGACGAGCCCGTGTCAGACCAGCCCAAGATTGAGATCACCCTCGACGGCGCGCCCTGCACCATTGAGGCGGGCAGCACGGGGGCGCTCCTCCTGCAGGACGCCGTCAAGAAGGACGGCGTCGTCGCGATGCGCGTCAACGGCGAGCCCTGGGATCTGGAGCGCCAGATCCCGGCCGGCGCCGTCGTCGAGCCGATCACCCTGTCCAGTGAGGACGGACTCAACATCCTGCGCCACAGCGCCACCCACGTCATGGCCCAGGCCGTCCAGGAGATGTTCCCGGGCGTCAACCTGGGTATCGGCCCCTTCATCACTGACGGCTTCTACTACGACTTCGGAGCCATCGACGCCGTCACCCCCGAGATGCTGCGCGAGATCGAGAAGCGCATGAAGCGCATCGTCAAGGAGGGGCAGCGCTTCGTGCGCCGCGACATCACCGAGGCCGAGGGGCGTGAGGAGCTGGCCGACCAGCCCTACAAGCTCGAGCTCATCACCACCAAGGGCGCGGGTGCCGAGGGCGCCTCGGTCGAGGTCGGCGCCGGCGGGCTGACCATGTACGACAACGTCCGACGCGACGGCAGCGTCGCCTGGACCGACCTGTGCCGTGGCCCGCACCTGCCCTCGACCCGCCTCATCGGGCAGGGCTTCGCGCTGACCAAGTCCTCCTCGGCCTACTGGAAGGGCGACCAGTCCGGCGACTCCCTCCAGCGCATCTACGGCACTGCCTGGGCGACCAGGGACGAGCTCAAGGCCTACCAGACCCGCCTGGCCGAGGCCGCCAAGCGTGACCACCGCAGGCTCGGCGCCGAGCTCGACCTCTACTCCTTCCCCGAGGAGATCGGCCCCGGCCTGGTGGTCTTCCACCCCAAGGGCGCCATGCTGCGCCACCAGATCGAGCAGTACGTCGTCGAGCGACACCTGGACTACGGCTTCGACTTCGTCCACACCCCCGAGATCTCCAAGGGCGGGCTCTTCCACACCTCGGGCCACCTGCCCTACTACGCCGACACCATGTTCCCGCCCATGCTCGCCGACGAGGAGCGCGACGCCGAGGGCAACATCACCAAGGCCGGCCAGGAGTACTACCTCAAGGCCATGAACTGCCCGATGCACAACCTCATCTTCCGCTCCCGCGGGCGCTCCTACCGCGAGCTGCCGCTGCGCTTCTTCGAGATGGGCCACGACTACCGCTACGAGAAGTCCGGCGTCGTCCACGGGCTCACCCGCATGCGCGGCTTCACCCAGGACGACTCCCACACCTACTGCACCCCGGAGCAGGCCGGTGAGGAGATCCGCGCCCAGATCGACTTCTTCCTGTCCATCCTCCAGGCCTTCGGACTGACCGACTTCTACCTCGAGCTGTCCACCCGCGATGAGGACGGAGCCAAGAAGGACAAGTTCATCGGCTCCGACGCCGACTGGGCCGCCGCCACGCAGGCCCTCCAGAACGCCTGCGACGCCTCCGGCCTGAAGGTCGTTCCCGACCCGGGCGGCGCCGCCTTCTACGGCCCCAAGGTCTCGGTCCAGGTCAAGGACGCCATCGGCCGGACCTGGCAGATGTCCACCATCCAGTACGACTTCAACCAGCCCGAGCGCTTCGACCTGGAGTACACGGCCGCCGACGGCACCCACCAGCGTCCCATCATGATCCACTCGGCCAAGCTGGGCAGTGTGGAGCGCTTCATCGGGGTGCTCACCGAGCACTACGCGGGGGCCTTCCCCACCTGGCTCTCCCCGGTGCAGGTCCGCCTCATTCCCGTGGCCGAGGCCTTCGACGCCTACGTCGACGACGTCGCCGCCCAGCTGCGCGCTCAGGGAGTGCGCGTCGAGGTGGACCACTCCGATGACCGCTTCGGCAAGAAGATCCGCAACGCCTCGAAGGACAAGATCCCCTTCACCCTCATCGCCGGGGGAGAGGACGCCGAGGCCGGCGCCGTCTCCTTCCGGTTCCGTGACGGTCAGCAGACCAACGGCGTGCCCGTCAAGGAGGCCGTGAGCCACATCGTCAGTGTCATCAACGCCCGTATCAACGACCCGGCAGGGGAGAAGCTGCACAGTGACTGAGGAAGCGACTGGAGCGACGATCAGCGCCCCCGGAGCCGGTGACCACGTCGAGGTGGAGGCGCCCTTCTACCACGAGGGCGCTCCGCAGGCCTTTCAGCGTCTGTGGACCCCGCACCGCATGGTCTACATCGGGGGGCAGAACAAGCCCTCGGACGACACCCCCGCACAGTGCCCGTTCTGCGCCGGGCCGGAACGCGATGATGAGGAGGCCCTCATCGTCCACCGGGGCCAGACCAGCTACGTCATCATGAACCTGTACCCGTACAACACCGGTCACCTGCTGGTGTGCCCCTACCGGCACATCTCCGACTGGACCGAGGCCACCGCGCCCGAGCGTCAGGAGATCGGTGAGCTGACCGCCACGGCCATGAGTGTCGTGCGCTCGGTGAGCCATCCCCACGGATTCAACCTGGGGATGAACCAAGGCGAGGTCGCCGGTGCGGGGATCGCCGCTCACCTCCACCAGCACATCGTGCCGCGCTGGAAAGGGGACGCGAACTTCATGCCCATCATCGGCCGGACCAAGCCCGTGCCCCAGCTGCTCGGCGAGCAGCGGGACATGCTCGCCGCCGCCTGGTCCGCCCGGACCGGGCAGAGCGGGGACTGATTCCCTTGGCCCTTCTTGACGCACTCCGCCAGGATGAGGGCAACCCCCTCCGTCCCAGTCCATCCCGTGCCATCACGGCTCGTCTCTCTGACTGCTTCACCCGAGACCTAAGGATCTCATGCTCGGCAACCACGGCCGCGGCCTGACCAAGGCCCTGTTCACCCGTCCCGCCCTCGCGCTCGGGCGGCTCGGGGTGACCCCCAACATGCTCACTGTCACCGGAACGGTCCTGTCCGTGACGGCAGCGGTCACCCTGCTGCCGCAGGGGCACTTCGTGGCCGGGCCCCTCGTCCTGCTCGTGGTTCTGGTGGCCGACTCCTTCGACGGCATTCTGGCCCGAGCCACCGGGAAGAGCTCAGTCTTCGGAGCCTTCCTGGACTCCACCATGGACCGTCTCGCCGACGGGGCCGTCCTGGGCTCCCTCGCGGCCTGGGCGGCCCTGTCCATGCCCACCGGCTTGCTGCGCACCGTGACTGTCGCAGCGGCCCTGGTCGCCGTCGTCATGGCGGCCACGGTTCCTTACGCCCGCGCCCGGGCCGAGTCCATCGGCGCCACCGCCTCCGTGGGGATCGCCGAGCGCACCGACCGGCTCCTCGTAGCGCTCGGCGCCACCTTCATCGTGGGGCTCGGGGCTCCCCAGTGGGTGCTCACCATCGGTCTGCTCTATGTGGCGATCGCCTCCTTCATCACCGTGATCCAGCGCGTGCGCGCCGTCTCCCAGCAGGTCCGTCAGGCGGATGATCCGGCATGAGGCTGCGCCTGCCCGCCGTCTCCGACGCCTACCGCCTGGCCTGGCGCGGTACCCGCCACCTGCCCGCGCCGGTGGGCTACGGCCTGGCGCACACCGTCGCGGACGCGCTGTGGGCCTGGCAGCGCCTCAGGCGCTCCGCCACCGGGGTGGGACAGCTCGAGCGCAACCTGGCGCGCATCCTCCCCCCGGGGACTCCGCCACGTGCTCTGCGCCAGGCCACCCGAGCCGGCATGCGCTCCTACATGCGCTACTTCTACGAGGCCTTCGCCCTGCCCGGAATCACCCCGGAACAGGTCCTCGCGCGCGTGCGCACCGACATCGACCCCCAGCTCCATGAGGACGTGCGCGCCGGTAGCGTCGTCATGGCCCTGCCGCACATGGGCAACTGGGACCTCATCGGGGCCTGGGCCTGCCGTGAGCTGGCCACCGTCCTGACCGTCGCCGAGCGCCTGGAGCCCGAGGACCTCTTCGAACAGTTCGTGTCCTTCCGTCAGTTGCTAGGCATGCGCATCATCGGCCAGGCCCACGGGGAGAAGGTCTTCGACCGCCTCCTGCAAACGGCGAGCCAGGGGCACTACGTCGTCGCGCTCCTGGCCGATCGGGACCTGTCCTCGGCCGGCATCACCGCGCAGCTGGGCGGCGCCACCGCCCGGGTGGCCGCCGGTCCCGCGGCGATCGCCCAGCGCCTGGGACGCCCCCTGTACGCCGCCTCGATCCACTACGAGCCACTGAGCGGCCAGCGACGCCGCCTGGCCGGATCGCCCTGGGGGCTCGTGCTGACCGCCCGCAGGGTTCCGGCGCCCCGGCAACTGGAGGGACGCGAGCAGGTCGTAGCGCACACTCGCGCCTGGGTCGCCGCGCTGGAGCCCCTGATCGCTGAGCACGCTGAGGACTGGCACATGCTCCAGCCCGTCTTCGACGCCGACCTGGACCAGGAGCGCCTGGCTCGCAGCCACGCCCGTGACCAGCAGGTCGCCCACGAGGAGGACGCATGAGGATCGGTATCGTCTGCCCCTACTCCTTTGACGCTCACGGAGGAGTCCAGGTCCACGTCATGGACCTGGCCAGTGAGCTCTTCCGCCGTGGCCACGAGGTCCAGGTCCTGGCGCCGGCCTCCCAGGACACCGACCTGCCGGACTGGGTCACCAGCGCCGGCGACTCCATCGCCATTCCCTACAACGGCTCGGTGGCGCGGCTCAACTTCGGTGCCCTCGTGGCCAGGCGGGCCCGACGCTGGCTCGATGCCGGGGACTTCGACATCCTTCACATCCACGAGCCCATCACCCCCAGTGTCGGGATGCTGGCCCTGCAGGCCGCCACCGGACCGGTTGTGGGCACCTTCCACGCCGCCATGGACCGTTCGCTGGCCCGTGAGCTGTTGAGTCCGGCGACGGTGCCGCTCATGGAGAAGCTCTCGGCGCGCATCGCCGTCTCCGAGGAGGCCCGCCGCACCCTCATCCAGTACCACGGCGGTGACGCCGTCGTCATTCCCAACGGTGTCAATGTGGGGCCCTTCGCCGACGCGCCCAAGGACGACCCCCGGTTCCGGGGCACGGACGAGGCCCCCACCATCTCCTTCCTGGGGCGCCTGGACGAGCCCCGCAAGGGACTGCGGGTCCTGGCCGACGCCATCCCGACGGTGCTGGAATCGGTGCCGGGAGCGCGCTTCCTCGTCGCAGGACGAGGGCAGGCCCAGGAGATCCGTGAGGAGCTGGCCCGCTTCGGTGACTCCGTGGTCTTCCTGGGAGGGGTCAGCGACGAGGACAAGGCCGCCATGCTGGCCTCGGCCAGCTGCTACGTGGCCCCGCAGACCGGAGGGGAGTCCTTCGGCATCGTCCTGGTGGAGGCCATGGCCGCCGGTACCCGGGTCATCGCCTCCGACCTCAAGGCCTTCTCCGACGTGCTCGGCGAGGGCCGTTACGGGGCGCTGTTCCACAACGAGGACGGCGGTGACCTGGCCCGAGTCATCATCGATACCCTGCAGGACGCCACCGCCGCCCAGGCCCGCGTCCAAGCGGCCAGTCAGGTGGTCGGCCGCTACGACTGGTCCGCGGTCACCGACGAGGTCCTTGACGTCTACGACATGGCCCTGTCCACCGCCCACACCCGGGTGGAGCCCGCCCCCGGTTCGCGCACCATGCTGGGCCGGCTGCGCGATGCCCTGGATGACTAACAGCTGATCTCAGGAGTGATGAGGAACCGACCATGGCAGCAACCATGACGACGGCCATGACGCAGCCCGTTGATATCCCGGCCGGTGCGACTACTGCCCTACCAGCGCTCTCCTCCGCGGGGACCGGTGTGACGACTGCGCCGATGTGGAGCATCGTCGTGCTGCTGATCGGGCTGGCCGTGGCCACCGGGTGGGCCCTCTATGCCAGGGCGGTGCGAGTCGACCGGCTGCACCGGCAGGTGCTGGGAGCCCGAGCCACGCTTGAGGCCCAGCTCGTGCACCGGGCTGAGGCCGCGGCGGAGCTGGCCACCGTCCCGGCCCTGGATCCGGCCTCCGGACTGCTGCTCAGCCGGGCCGCCCGCGAGGCACTGGATGCCGAGGGGCCTCTCGTCGACGACGGTCTGGACACCTCCACGCCTCTTGAGGGCACCCCTTCTTCTCATCCTGCTTCAGGCGGTGCAGCGCTCCCGGCGCCAACCACCCGCAGCCGGGCCCTCATCGAGTCCGATCTCAGCAGGGTTCTGCGGACAGTGGTCTGCGAGCCCGCACGCCGCGAGCTGTCCGCCGACCCACTGAGCGTGCCCGCGCTCAACCGCCTGGACCGGGCCTGCTCCCGCCTGGTCCTGGCCCGCAGGTTCCACAACACCCACGTCAGTGAGGCCCAGGCGCTCAGGGGACGGCTACTCGTCCGGATGTTCCACCTGGCTGGGCACGCGCCCATGCCCCAGACCTTCGACGCCGACGACGACACTACCCCCGAGACGCAGCCCGAGCGCGACGACGAGGTGCAACCGAGGTGAATCCATGAGCATGCCCCCCAGTCCCTGGGCCCCCCGCCCCGGATACCAGCGCTCTAGCGCCCTGCCGCAGATCTCAGCCGATTCCGGTCCCCTGACCGGAGTCGGGCAGCGTTACCAGGTTCATCGTGACTCTCAGGGCACGCCTCCTTCGCGGGCCACGGATCCTGAGGATGGCCGGCAGCAGCACGCGCAGGTGGCCTCCCTCATCCCACCTGGTATTCCGGCGAAGGTCGGGGCACTCGTCATGCTGACCGCGATCGTTCTCTTCTCCCTGTACACCCTGTATTTCTTCTCAGGGCTTCATAAGGACTTCGGGCCGGTCGTGCTCCCGTCGTTTCTGTTGGCGCTCATCCCGCTATGCGGTGTGCTGGCGGTCACGATGCTGCTCGCGGGAGTGTTCTGGTACGTTCGCTGGGAGCCCAGGCCTCCCGGGGTGTTCACAGCGGTCACTCTCATAGTGGCATTCCTGTGGGGGACGAGCGTGTCCACCCTGTGCTCCATGGTGGTCAATGGCTGGGTGGCTCGGGTCATCACCGAGGCCATGGGGGACCCGGGTGCGGCCGGTGTGATTTCAGCGCCTCTGGTTGAGGAGCTGACCAAGGGGCTGGGCGTCCTGTTCGTCTTCCTCATCTGGCGCCGCGCGATCAATGGGACGATTGACGGGGTCGTGTATGCGGCGTTCACTGCCGCCGGATTCGCCTTCGTTGAGAATATTCTCTACTTCGTTCAGGGATGGGAGTACGTGAGGACCATTTTCGTCATGCGCGCACTGCTGTCTCCATTCGCTCACCTGACGTTCACGGCTTGCACGGGGGTGGCCATCGGCGTCTCCTCTCGCCGGCGGTCCCAGTACGCTTGGGCGTGGATGGCTCCTGTGGGCCTGGTCGGTGCCATTGTGCTTCACGCGACCTGGAACGGGTTCGTCGCCGAGAACTTCGGGGTGTATCTGCTGCTTCAGTTCCCCTTCTACGCTCTGTGCGCCGGGCTGGTCTCGTGGTTGCGTTGGAGTGAGCGCCGGTCCATGCGCCGGGGGATAGAGGACTACGCCCACGCCGGCTGGTTCTCCCCGGCCGAGGTTCAGATGCTCACCACCGGTGGGGGGCGTCGGGCGGGCAGACGGTGGGCCGTCACCAGGGGGCCGCAGGCCGCAGCGGCCATGAACACGTTCCAGAAAGGCGCTGCGGAGCTCGCTCAGCTGCGCCAGCAGGCGGTGGACAGCCATGTTCAGGGAGAGCTGTCGGTCAAGGAGACCGAGCTGCTCACCCGAATCAGCTCGGCGCGCCGATCCTTCCTCGGGGCCGGCTAGGAGGCGTCAGGAGCCGAATGTCCTGCGACGGTTCAGGTCTTGCTGCGCGAGTACCGGGGACTGTTGCGCAGGCACGGAGTAGCATGCGCGGCGTCAGCATTTTCACGGAGACGTTGCTGTCGCCCCCGAGCGGCAGCCACGGCTCACGGCCAGAGGACCACGATTGAGCACAGAGCAGATCACACCCAGCACCGGCACCCTCACCGTCAAACGCGGCATGGCGGACATGCTCAAGGGTGGAGTCATCATGGACGTCGTCACGCCCGAGCAGGCCCGTATCGCTCAGGACGCGGGAGCCGTCGCCGTCATGGCGCTCGAGCGCGTCCCCGCCGACATCCGAGCCCAGGGCGGCGTTGCCCGCATGAGCGACCCCGACCTCATCACTGGCATCATCGAGGCGGTCTCCATCCCAGTGATGGCCAAGGCCCGTATCGGCCACTTCGTGGAGGCCCAGGTCCTCCAGAGCCTCGGCGTGGACTACATCGATGAGTCCGAGGTCCTGACCCCGGCCGACTACACCCACCACATCGACAAGCTGTCCTTCACCGTTCCTTTCGTGTGCGGAGCCACCAACCTGGGCGAGGCGCTGCGCCGCATCACCGAGGGCGCGGCCATGATCCGCTCCAAGGGGGAGGCCGGAACCGGGGACGTCTCCAACGCAGTGACCCACATGCGCACGATCCGCGATGAGATCCGTCGCCTGACCTCGCTGCCTGAGGACGAGCTCTATGTGGCCGCCAAGGAGCTGGCCGCCCCCTACGAGCTCGTCGCCGAGGTTGCCCGCACCGGTCACCTGCCGGTCGTGCTGTTCACCGCCGGTGGCATCGCCACCCCGGCCGACGCCGCCATGATGATGCAGATGGGGGCCGAGGGCGTGTTCGTGGGCTCGGGCATCTTCAAGTCCGGTGACCCCGCCAAGCGGGCCGCCGCCATCGTGCGCGCCACCGCTCAGTTCGACGCCCCCGACGTCATCGCCGAGGTCTCGCGCGGACTGGGCGAGGCGATGGTGGGGATCAACGTCGACGAGATCCCCGAGCCCCACCGCCTGGCGGAACGCGGCTGGTGACCGGCCCCCTGGTTGACGGGCGCCACCCGGTGCTGGTCCCCGAGGACTGGGACCAGCACCTCGACGCCACCGAGTGGAGCCTGGGCGACGACGGTCTGCCCTTCAGGACGGCCGCCCGGGTCCTGGTCGTCACCCGGGACGCCGACATGCTGCTCCTGGTGGGGCACGACGCCGCCAACCCGGATCACACCTGGGTCTTCACCCCGGGAGGAGGGCTCCGTCCCGGCGAGGACCCGCGCGCCGGAGCCGTGCGCGAGCTGGCTGAGGAGTCCGGGATCGACGTCGCCCCCGTCGATCTCGAAGGCCCCGTCGCCCACCGGGAGGCGATCTTCCGCTTCGCCTCCGTCACCTGCCGTCAGGACGAGATCTTCTTCCTCCTGCACCTGCCGACCCGGCGCCCTGTTGGCAAGGAGGGCTGGACCGATCTGGAACGCGATGTCGTCGACTCGATCTCCTGGTGGAGCCCCCATGACCTGCGGGTCGCCCAGGAACGAGGTCGGGAGATCTACCCGGCGCGCCTGCCGGTGCTTGCACGCGAGCTCGCCGCCGGGTGGAGCGGTGAGCCGATCGACTTCACCGATCCGGTGGACGCCGAGGTCCTGGCCGAGCTCGCGATGAACCCGGCCCGTCACTTCGACCCCAGCACTTGAAGGAGCCCGATGACCGACCAGAGCCATGCCCACCGCCCGGTCCAGACGATGGACGCCCACCACCCCCGGGCGCTGTTCCCCGCGCTCGCAGCACCCGACTCCCGCCCCACGATCGGGATCCTGGCCCTTCAGGGCGACGTGCGTGAGCACTCCTTGGCCCTCGAGGCGGCCGGAGCGCGACCCGTCGTCGTACGCTGCGCCGCCGATCTGGGCGACGCCCCCGGCGACCGGCTTGACGGCCTGGTGATCCCCGGTGGGGAGTCGACCACCATGAGCACGCTGCTGGTCGCCTTCGACATGCTCGCGCCCCTGCGTGAGCTCATCGGTGCGGGCCTGCCCGCCTACGGGTCCTGCGCCGGGATGATCATGCTGGCCGACCGCGTCGAGGGGGCGCAGGAGGGCCAGGTCTTCCTGGGGGGCATCGACATGACGGTGCGCCGCAACGCCTTCGGCCGTCAGGTGGACTCCTACGAGGAGGACCTCATCGCCCCTGCACTGGGGGCGGAACGGGACCGACCGCTGCGCGCCGTCTTCATCCGGGCGCCCTGGGTGGAGGAGGTGGGCCCGGGCGTCGAGATCCTCGCCACGACCCGTGCTGGACGTGCGGCTGGGGTCGGTAGGGCCGACGGCGGTAGGATCGTCGCGGTTCGTCAAGGGGCCCTGCTCGCCACGTCCTTCCACCCGGAGGTCGGAAGCGACCACCGGGTCCACGACGTCTTCGTCTCCATGGTGACGCGCCGGGCCTGAGTACGTTCGGCCGCGCCCTCAGCATCGACTCCCAAGGAGCATTAATGTCGGGTCACTCCAAGTGGGCCACCACCAAGCACAAGAAGGCCGCCATTGACGCCAAGCGCGGCAAGCTCTTCGCGCGCCTCATCAAGAACATCGAGGTCGCCGCCCGCACCGGCGGCGGTGACCCCACCGGTAACCCCACTCTGTTCGACGCCATCCAGAAGGCCAAGAAGAACTCCGTGCCGGCGGACAACATCACCCGCGCCGTCAAGCGCGGCAGTGGCGAAGAGGCCGGTGGCGCCGACTGGCAGACCATCATGTACGAGGGCTACGGCCCCGGAGGGGTCGCCTTCCTCGTCGAGTGCCTCACCGACAACCGTAACCGGGCCGCCTCCGACGTGCGCGTGGCCTTCTCCCGCAACGGCGGGAACCTGGCCGACCCCGGCTCGGTGGCCTACAACTTCACCCGCAAGGGCGTCGTCGAGGTCGCCAAGGCCGACGGCGTGGACGAGGACTCCATCCTCATGGCCGTCCTGGAAGCCGGCGCCGAGGAGGTCGAGGACATGGGCGAGTCCTTCGAGATCTACTCCGAGCCCGGCGACATCGTCGCCGTGCGTACCGCCCTGACGGAGGCGGGGATGGACTACGACTCCGCCGAGGTCCAGTTCGTCGCCGGCACCAAGGTGGAGGTCGACATCGAAGGAGCCCGGAAGGTCTTCCGCCTCATCGACGCCCTGGAGGACTCCGACGACGTCCAGAACGTCTACACCTCGGTGGACCTCAGCCCGGAGGTGGCCGCCGAGTTCGCAGGCGACGAGGACTGAGCCCCCTGGACCTCGCCGACTCCCGGCCGCGCTCGGCTCGCGCCGTCGTCGCCCAGCAGCGGGTCCTGGGAATCGATCCCGGGCTGACCCGCTGCGGTCTGGGATGCGTGGACGTCGACCCTCGCCGTCAGGTCCGCCTGGTGGAGGTCGGCGTGGTTCGCACGCCGCCTTCCCAAAGCCCCGAGCTGAGGCTGCTGACCATCACCGAGGCCATTGAGGACTGGATCGCCCGCCTGGGCCCCTCCGTGGTGTCCATCGAGCGGGTCTTCGCGCAGGACAACCTGCGCTCCGTCATCGGGGTCGCCCAGGTCATGGGCACGGCGATGGCCACGGCGGCGCGCGCAGGCCTGGAGGTCGCTCAGCACACGCCCAGCGAGGCCAAGGCCGCCGTCACCGGCTCGGGTACGGCTGACAAGACCCAGGTCCAGGCCATGGTCACCCGCATCCTCGGCCTCGACGCCCCGCCCCGGCCGGCCGACGCCGCCGACGCCCTGGCCCAGGCGATCTGCCACGGCTGGCGCGGCGGCGGAACGGGGACGGACGATGCCACCGAGATGGTCTCCGCCGGGGGAGCGGTGCGTGTCTCAGCCCGCACGCCGGCACAGCGCCAGTGGGCCGCCGCCCAGGCCGCGGCCCGGCGCACCGGTGCCGTTGACCCGCGACGGGTGCGGCGCTGAAGGCCCCGCCGGACTCAGGCTGCTAGGATCCGAACGTCTGTTCGAGCCCCGTCGGCGTCCGTCCAGCCGGCCTGAGGGCGCTCAACCCGCTGAGAACCCCAGGAGAAGTCGCCCATGATCGCCTCCCTGCGCGGCACTGTCCTCAGTGTCGGCCTCACCAGTGCCGTCATTGAGGCCGGCGGCGTCGGCATGAGTATCCAGGCCACGCCCACCACGCTGTCCGGCCTCAAGGTCGGTGAGGAGACCCTCGTCCACACCGAGATGGTGGTCCGTGAGGACTCGCTGACGCTGTTCGGCTTCGCCGACACCGATGAGAGGGACAGCTTCCGCACCCTGATGAGCGCCAAAGGGGTCGGGGCCAAGCTGGCGCTGGCGATGCTGGCCGTCCACACACCTAACGCGCTCAGGCGGGCCATCGCCTCGCAGGACGTCGCCGCCCTGACGCGGGTGCCAGGCCTCGGCCCCAAGGGTGCTCAGCGCGTCATCCTGGACGTGGCCGACAAGCTGGGCCCTGTCACCGGGGATGATCTCGGGACCACGCGGACCGCTGTGCAGACAGTCGGGGGGACGGAGACGATGACCGCAGGCGGTCCCGAGCCCCACGCCGACGTCGTCGCCGCCCTGGTGCAGCTCGGCTGGAACGAGGCCAGTGCGCGCCAGGCCGTCACCTCCGTGACGGCTGATACCGTCCAGGCCGACCAGGAACCGGACATGGCGGCACTGCTGCGGGCCTCCCTGAGGTGGTTGGGGGGTGGGCGCCGTGGCTGAGTCCGATGAGCTCGACCGGCAGCGCCTGGTCGGTGGCGGCGCCGATGCCACCGAGCGTGCCGCAGAGGCAGCCCTGCGGCCCAAGCGCTTGGAGGACTTCACCGGGCAGGAGGTGGTGCGAGGCCAGCTCTCGGTGGTGCTGCGCTCGGCTCTGGCCCGCGGGGTGACGGCTGACCACGTCCTGCTCTCGGGGCCGCCCGGGCTGGGCAAGACCACCCTGGCCATGATCATCGCCGCAGAGGTGGACGGCTCCCTGCGCCTGACCTCGGGACCGGCCATCCAGCACGCCGGAGACCTCGCGGCCATCCTGTCCTCCCTGGAGGAGGGAGACGTGCTGTTCATCGATGAGATCCACCGCCTGGCACGGACCGCCGAGGAGATGCTCTACCTGGCGATGGAGGACTTCCGCGTCGACATCGTCGTGGGAAAGGGTCCCGGGGCGACCTCCATCCCCCTGTCCCTGCCTCCCTTCACCGTCGTCGGAGCCACCACAAGGGCGGGTCTGCTGCCCGCGCCGCTGCGTGACCGCTTCGGTTTCACCGGGCACCTCGACTACTACGGGCCGGGCGAGCTCACCCGGATCCTCACGCGCAGTGCAGGTCTGCTGGGCGTGAGCCTGGAGGCTGACGCCGCCAAGGAGCTGGCCTCACGCTCCCGCGGCACACCTCGTATCGCCAACCGGCTGCTGCGCCGCGTCCAGGACTGGGCGGAGGTGCACGGTCAGCCCGGCCGGCTCGACCTGGCGGCGGCCCGCGGCGCCCTGGACATCTTCGAGGTCGACGCCCTGGGCCTGGATCGTCTGGACCGCCAGGTGCTCGAGGCCCTGTGCACGCGGTTCGGCGGTGGCCCGGTGGGGCTGACGACGCTGGCGGTCAGCGTGGGGGAGGAGCCCGAGACGGTGGAGACCGTGGCCGAGCCCTACCTGGTGCGCGAGGGGCTGGTGGTGCGCACCCCGCGGGGGCGGGCGGCCACGCCGGCGGCCTACAGTCACCTGGGACTTGAGCCCCCTGCCGAGGGATCATTGTTCTCCTGAGCGACAACCGGGTAATGTGATCACTTTGTAACCGGCTGGTACCCAGTTGTGCCCGACCACTCGCCAACGGTAGGTAAAGCTCTGGCCCACGTGCCATAGACTCGCCACTGCCGGCCTGTGACAGTCGTAGGTCTGCATCAGCCGAGACTGCCTAGTCGAAACGGAAGAGGCCTCCATGTCGTCGTATTTCCTCTGGATCATGCTCATCGGGATGCTCCTGATGATGTGGTTCGTCAGCCGCAGGCAGCGCGCGGTGCAGGAGGAGCAGAAGCGCCGTACTGAGAAGGGCCTGGTGCCCGGCAACTGGGTTCGCACCATCGGAGGCTTCTACGGCACGGTCGTTGAGGTCGACGGCGATGTGGTCACCCTGGCCACACCGCTGGGCGACGAGACCCTGTGGAGCAAACGGGCGATCGCTGCTATCGAGGAGCCGCCCTTCGGTTCCGCCTCCGCCCATGAGGAGCCCGGTTCAGACGTCGAGCAGGCTGACGACGACAGCCGTGAGCCCGAGCAGGACGCGGCCGAGCCGCAGTCCTGACATCGCGAAACGACCGTTCTCCCACGATGTGAGCGCGGCGGCTCCCAGCGGAGCCCCGCAGACCCCACTCGTGCTTGGCGACCCGACTCGCTGAGTCCACCGGAAACGGTGCGTCTCATGGTGGTGCCCGCCTAGCATCCCAACCCCCACACTCACCTCAGCCTTCGGGCCATGCGCTCGAGCACACTCCACCCCAGGAAGGGACCACGTGTCCAGTAAGCAGCGAAAGCGCCCAGGGCGCCGCCTCCTGATGTTCATCCTCGTCCTCGTCATCGGTTTCGGTGCGCTCGTGGCGGGAAGCATGAGGCACAAGGCCTCGCTCACCCCCGGACTCGCCCTCGATCTCGAGGGTGGTACCCAGCTCATTCTGACGCCCACCACCTCCGACGGCTCGGCCATCAGCGACGAGGACGTCGAGCAGGCCATCGAGGTCATCCGCCAGCGCGTGGACGCCTCCGGCGTCTCCGAGGCGCAGATCTCCCGCCAGGGCGGACAGAACATCGTGGTCTCGCTGCCCGGCAAGCCCAGCCAGGCCACCCTGGAGCTGGTGCGGACCTCCGCCGTCATGTACTTCCGACCGGTCCTTCGCATCCTGCCGGGCAGCGCCCAGCAGGCCGCCAAGAACATCGCCAGCCAGAACCCCTCCGGTGCGGCGACCCCGGCGCCGACGGCTCAGCCCAGCCCGAGCGCCAGCAGCGAGGCTACTGAGCCGGCAGCGGACTCGGAGGGCGCCGAGGAGGAGGGCGCAGGCGAAGGCGAGCAGCCGGCCGCAACCCCGGCCCCCACCGCGCAGCCCACGGCTCAGTCGACGGCACAGCCCAGGACTCCCGAGGAGATCGCCAAGCAGCTGGCGGATGTCAACCAGGACGGCGTCATCTCCTCCGACCCGCTTCCCGCTCAGGACAAGACGAACTCGTCGGACTCCTGGATCACCGAGAAGCTCCTCTACGACGGCTACATGACCGACTGCTCCGACCCGAAGAACCTCACGGGGCAGACGCAGGACCCCAAGGTCGCCGTCATCTCCTGCTCCAAGGAGGCCGGCTCCCGGCAACACGGCGCCTACATCCTCGGCCCGGCCGAGATCACCGGGACCGAGCTCAAGAGCGCCAACTCGGGCCTGGAAACCGACTCCCGAGGGCAGGCCACCAACCAGTGGGTCGTCTCGCTGGCCTTCAACGCTGACGGCACCAAGAAGTTCGCCGAGCTGTCCAAGCGGCTGCTGGCCTACCGCGACCAGGCGAGCGCAGCCGGCGCGCAGGGCGCTCAGAACCAGCAGGCTCAGAGCAGTGGTGACAAGGCCCAGTTCGCCATCGTCCTGGACGGCCTGACCATCATGGCCTCCGGCTTCAACGAGACCGTCCACTCGCCCATCACCGACGGGCGGGTCCAGATCACCGGTGGCTTCACCCAGAACCAGGCCAACACGCTGGCCAACCAGCTCTCCTTCGGCTCGCTGCCGCTGAGCTTCACGGTGCAGTCCGAGCAGCAGATCTCCGCCACCTTGGGAACCGAGCAGCTGCGCAACGGCCTGATCGCCGGGCTCATCGGCTTCGCTCTCATCATCCTCTACCTGGCCTGGCAGTACCGTGGCCTGGCGGTGGTGGCCGTGGCCTCCCTGGTGGTGGCAGCAGCCGGCACCTACCTGGTCATCGCGACCCTGAGCGCGACCATGGGCTACCGCCTGTCCCTGGCGGGGGTCGCCGGACTCATCATCTCCATCGGCATCACAGTCGACTCCTTCATCATCTACTTCGAGCGCATCCGTGACGAGGTGCGTCAGGGACGGACCCTGAGGACTGCGATTGATGAGGGATGGAAGCACGCCAGGCGCACGATCCTCGTGTCCGACGCCGTCAACCTCGTGGCCGCGATCGTCCTGTACTTCCTGGCCGTCGGCGGGGTCCAGGGATTCGCCTTCACCCTGGGGGTGACCACGTGCGTGGACCTGGCCATCATCATCTTCTTCACCCACCCGATGATGGAGTGGATCGTCCGATTCCGTTTCTTCGGTGAGGGGCACCGCCTCTCCGGCCTTGACCCCGAGCACCTCGGGGCGACGTCCTCGACCTACGGCAGGGGGCGCGAGGCCGTCGCCGACCGCGTGGCCGGGTCGCTGGCGCGCCGAAAGGCCGAGGCCCGCAGGAACGCCGAGAGCCCGCAGCGCGCAGCTGAAGAGTCCGACGGTGAGGCCGCTGACGATGAGGCTGAGCAGCAGGAGGGCGACGCGGTCGATGTCGCGGCCGACAAGGGAAAGGACGGTGAGACGAAGTGAAGTCTCTCGCCACGCTCGGTAACGAGCTCTACTCGGCTAAGACATCCATCGCCTTCGTCGGCAAACGGAAAGTCTGGTACCTCATCGCCGTCGTCATCATCCTGGGCTCGGCCACGCTCCTGAGCACCGTGGGACTCACTCCGGGCATCGACTTCAAGGGCGGTTCGGAGATCACGGTCACCGGGCTGTCCTCCCCCTCAGAGCGTCCCGCCAACGAGGTCCTCTCCAAGAGCGACCTGGCGGCCGGCTCCTCGGTGACTACCATGGGGTCGTCGTCGGTCAGGGTGCAGACCACTCAGCTGAGCAAGCAGCGCCTCGACTCGTTGGCCGGTCAGATTGCCACCGCCTACAAGACCGACGCCTCCAACGTCTCAGCGACGACCGTGGGACCGACCTGGTCCTCCGACGTCACGAAGAAGGCGGTTCGAGGGCTGGTCCTGTTCTTCATCTTCGTCGGACTGCTCATCTGGGCGTACTTCCGCACCTGGAAGATGGCGGCTGCAGCCCTGCTCGCCCTGTGCCACGACATCATCGTCACCGTGGGCATCTACGCCCTGTCCGGATTCGAGGTCACCCCGGCCACGATCATCGGTGTACTGACGATCCTGGGGTACTCCCTCTACGACACGGTGGTGGTCTTCGACAAGATCCGGGAGAACACCGAGGGCTTTGAGTCCCAGAGTCGTTCCACCTACGCCGAGCTCGCCAACCTGGCGGTCAACCAGACCTTCATCCGCTCGATCAACACCTCCGTGGTCGGTGTGCTCCCGGTGGCCTCGCTGCTGTTCGTCGGCGCTTTCATCCTGGGTGCGGGAACGCTGCGTGACATCGCCCTGACGCTGTTCATCGGCATGATCGCCGGGACCTTGTCCTCGATCTTCCTGGCCACCCCGCTCCTGGTGGACCTGCGCTCACGTGAGAAGCGCGTCAAGGAGCAGGCCGCCAAGGTTGCCGCAGCGCGCCAGCACCGTCGTGAGGAGGCCGGTGACGACGTCGAGGAACTGGCTAAGATTGACGCGGTTCCGGCCGCCTCACCAGTCACTCCCGGCCACCACCTCGGCGTGGCGGCTCAGCCAAAAAGGAAGAAGAAGCGCAGATGACCGCTCCCGTGGCCCATTCCGATTCGGTGCCCGAGTCTCTGACCAGGCTGGTCTTGAGCCACCTGCGCGAGATTCCCGACTTCCCCGAGCCGGGGGTCCTCTTCCGGGACATCACTCCGCTCCTGGCCGATGGACAGGCCTTCGCCGGTCTCGTCGAGGGGCTGGCCGATCACTACCGGGGGCGGATCGATGCGATCGCGGGGCTTGAGTCGCGCGGCTTCATCCTGGCGGCGCCCTTGGCGGTTCGGCTCGGGGTCGGCATGATCACGGTGCGCAAGGGCGGCAAGCTGCCCGGCCCGGTCATTGGCGTGGACTACGCACTCGAGTACGGCACGGCCAGGATGGAGCTGAGGCCCGAGACCGTCACCAAGGGCGCGCGCGTCCTGGTCATCGACGACGTTCTGGCCACAGGTGGGACCGCCGCCGCCTCCATTTCCCTCATTGAGCAGGCCGGCGCCTCGGTGGAGGCCATCTGCATGCTTCTAGAGCTGTCGGACCTCGGCGGTCGCGGCCGGCTCCAGGGGCGTGAAGTCGACTCGATCGTCATCTTCTGACACGAGGATCGGGCGGCGCCTCCGCTTCGCCCTGTCCTCTGCCACTGCTGATTCCGGTGTGGTGTCGTGACCCTGAAGGACGCGACACCACACGGCCATCGCCAGCGGCCGGCACGCCTCGGTGTGCCGGCCGCTATATGATGCGTTAATGACGGAGACGAAGAACACCCCGGACACGTCAGGTGACAGTGTTGTCCCCGGCTCGCGCGTGCGCAGCCGTCTGGCGTGGTTCGGTTCCCGGGGGCACTCCACGCCAGCGGCCATCGAGCCGCTGCTGCGCGCGGTGCGCGCCAACCACCCCAAGGCCGACACGAGCCTCATCGTGCGCGCCTACGAGGTGGCGGAGAAGGCTCACTCCGGCCAGCGACGCAAGTCCGGGGAGCCCTACATCACCCACCCGGTGGCAGTGGCGACCATCCTGGCCGAGCTGGGGATGACGGCCCAGACCCTGGCGGCAGCCGTCCTGCACGATACCGTGGAGGACACCGACTACACCCTCGAGCGCCTGCGCGCCGACTTCGGTGACGAGATCAGCCTGCTCGTCGACGGCGTCACCAAGCTCGACAAGCTCCAGTACGGGGAGGCCGCCCAGGCCGAGACGGTGCGCAAGATGATCATCGCGATGTCCAAGGACATCCGGGTCCTGGTCATCAAGCTCGGCGACCGGCTTCACAACGCCCGCACCTGGAAGTACGTCTCTGCGGAGAACGCCGCCCGCAAGGCCAAGGAGACCCTGGAGATCTATGCGCCCCTGGCCCACCGCCTGGGGATGAACACGATCAAGTGGGAGCTGGAGGATCGGTCTTTCAAGGCCCTCTACCCGGGCGTGTACGAGGAGATCGAGCACATGGTGGCGGAGCGGGCCCCGGCTCGCGAGGAGTACCTGCGCCAGGTTCGCCTCCAGATCGAGGAGGACCTGAGGGTCAACAAGATCAAGGGCGCCGTGACCGGGCGGCCCAAGCACTACTACTCGATCTACCAGAAGATGATCGTGCGGGGGAAGGAGTTCGACGACATCTACGACCTGGTGGCGGTGCGGGTCATCGTCGACACCGTCCAGGACTGCTACGCGGTGCTCGGTTCCCTGCACTCGCGCTGGACCCCCATGAGCGGGCGCTTCAAGGACTACATCGCCGTCCCCAAGTTCAACCTCTACCAGTCGCTGCACACCACTGTCGTGGGGCCGGGTGGCAAGCCGGTGGAGATCCAGATCCGCACCCACGAGATGCACCGCATGGCCGAGTACGGCGTGGCGGCGCACTGGCGCTACAAGGAGGACCCCAACGCCTCGGGCCCCAGCGCCCTGGGAGGCAGACCCGGAGACTCCGACCAGGGCGACATGGGCTGGCTGCGTCAGCTCGTGGACTGGCAGAAGGAGACCCAGGACCCCACCGAGTTCCTCGACGCCCTGCGCTACGAGATGGCCGGGGACCAGGTCTACGTCTTCACCCCCCGGGGCGATGTCCTAGCCCTGCCTGCGGGAGCCACCCCGGTGGACTTCGCCTACGCCGTCCACACCGAGGTCGGCCACCGTACCGTGGGGGCGCGCGTCAACAGCCGACTGGTGCCCCTGGACACGCGCCTGGAGAACGGCGACACGGTGGAGGTCTTCACCTCCAAGGCCATTAACGCCGGTCCCTCGCGCGACTGGCTCTCCTTCGTCGCCTCCACCCGCGCGCGTAACAAGATCCGTTCGTGGTTCTCCAAGGAGCGCCGTGAGGAGGCCATCGAGGAGGGCAAGGGCGCCATTGCCCGCACCCTGCGTAAGCAGAACCTGCCCCTTCAGCGCCTCATGAGCCATGAGACCCTCATGAACGTGGCCAAGACCCTCGACAAGGTCGACATCGACGGCCTGTACGCCGCGGTGGGTGAGGGGCACGTGTCGGCCCAGCACGTCGTCGACACCCTGGTGTCCACCATGGGCGGGGAGGACGGCGCCGAGGAGACTCTCGCGGAGGGAGTCCTGCCCACTCGGGCCACGGCGCACCGGCGTCCACGAACGGCCGATGCCGGAGTCGTCGTCGCAGGAATGGATGAGGGCGACGTCTACGTCAAGCTGGCGCGCTGCTGCACCCCCATGCCGGGCGACCCCATCGTCGGCTTCATCACCAGGGGCTCGGGTGTTTCAGTACACCGGGCCGACTGCCAGAACGTCGATCAGCTCCAGCGCGAGCCCGAGCGTCTCATCACCGTCTCCTGGGCGGATCACGCCCAGTCGGCCTACCTGGTCCAGGTGGAGGTTGAGGCCCTGGACCGTGGGGGCCTTCTCGCCGATATCACCCGGGCACTGGCGGACAGCCACGTCAACCTTGTCAGTGCCAGCATCGGCACGAGCCGGGACCGGGTTGTCACCGGGCGGTTCGTCGTCGAGCTGGCTGAGGCCGGGCACCTGGACCACACGCTGGCGGCCCTGCGGCGCATCGACGGCGTCTTCGAGGCGCGCAGAAGCCTGTCCGCCGCGCGCCGCTCCAGCTGAGCAGATCCTGGGCGCCGGCTACGACGCGCCGGCCATGACCTCCTCGATGATGTGCTGCGCCCGCGGGCAGCCTCTGCTGGCAGCCCCACGGCAGTGGTTGAGCGTGAGCAGGAGACGGACTCGGCTCACTCCATGGTCGCGGGCCGCCATAATGGCTTGCACTGCCTGCACCGGCGGCCCCAGGCGGGCGATGTCGACGGCGGCTCGGGCGATCGTGGCGCAGGTGATACCACTGATCACGGTCGTGTCGCAGTGGGGCAGCCGGCCTCGTCTGGTCACCAGGTAGGGCAGTCGACTTCGACGGCCTCCGGGCAGGCTCACCTCCAGGGCGTCGGGAGCTGGCCCGCCGACGTGCACCCACAGGGCGGTACTCGCCAGAAGCACACCCCGGCAGGGCAGCGCAGCGGCAATGGCCCGCATACGTCCCTCGGCCGAGCGCAGAGTGTCGGCCGGTTGCAGGTTGCCCAGGATGTTGACCAGCAGCCGGGGGTCGAGCCCGGCGCACCTGAGTACCTGCATATCCTGGGGTGGAAGCGTGCCTAGAACGGGGGAGAGTGGGCGGGCGGACAGGTGGGCCACGGCGGCGTGACCGGGAACCGGGACGAAACGAGCCATACGCCATCGTGAACTTTTCCGGCCGTCGGCGCCACAGTGAATCGGCCGCCTGTGGATAACCTCGTGGCGACCGTGAGGAGTTGACCCTCACGCAGCGGGAGGCATCACGGTGGACGGCACGTGCCAGGACACCTGCCAGCCGGAGCGAGTACTGAGGAAGGACACAGGGTGAAGGACTCTCAACAGCGTCATGACGGAACCGGGAGACATGACACAGCGGCCGACACCGCAATGAGCGCCGTGCCCGACGACGCGGACATCGCTATGACGGTCGGTGAGGTCTCAACGCTTCTGGGCGTCAGCGTCAGGGCGCTGCATCACTGGGACGAGTCCGGTCTGGTGCATCCCTCCCGGCGCAGTGCCGCCGGCTACCGGCTCTACAGCGAGGCGGACATCATGCGCATCCAGCAGGTTCTCGTCTACCGGCAGACCGGCATGAGCCTGGCCGACATCAAGACGGTCCTCGACGAGCCGGGCACTGACGCGCTCACGCACCTGCGCCGTCAGCGCGAGCTGGTGCAAGGACAGATCTCCCACCTGCAGCACAAGCTCAGCTCCATCGACATGGTGATAGATATACAGCAGCTGGGGGCGAGGATCTCCGTGGCTGAGATGGCGGAGATCTGGGGGACCGACTGGGACCCCGTCTATGTCGAGGAGGCCCGCGCGCAGTGGGGTGATACACCGGAGTGGGCCGAGTCCTACCGGCGCAAGGCCCGGATGTCTCGCGCCGACTGGGAGCAGGCGCACGAGGAGACCGTCGCTCTGGAGACCGCGCTTGCCGAGGCGATGCGTAGCGGCGTTGAGCCGGGCAGCCCCGAGGCCAATGCCCTGGCGCGGTGGCACCGCAAGGACTTCAACCGGTGGTTCGAGGTCTCCACCTCCAAGCAGGTTATCATCGCCCGCGGCTATGTGGCGGACGAACGCTATGCCCGCTACTACGACAAGCGCGCGCCTGGTCTGGCGGCCTGGCTCAAGGACGTCATCGACGCATGCGCCAGGTCTGAGGGAGTGGACCCCGCGACCGCCACCTGGGAGTAGCAGATCGCTCGACCAGCGACACCAGGACGAGACGCGGGGTGAGTCTCTTAGTGTGGTGGTAGTTCCTGCGAGGTTCCTGGCTGAGAAGAGAGTCAGGGAGGCATCATAGGACCCGGTTTCTCGATCAAGATTCACTAGGAGGTACTCCTATGATGCCTCCTCACCAGTCTGCTGTGTCCACGCTGACCCAGGAAGTCCTGACTGATCCGGACCTGGCTATGATGACGCATCTACTGTCTGCTTCAGGTCGGTCTGCAGGACCTGAGCGACGCTGGTACCACCGCCATGATCTGCCAGGCCTGAATCGAGGGATTTCCACCCGTAAGGTCTGGTGACCTCATGCAGACGTTGGGCAATGAGTCCGGTATCCCCCAGTCCACCGTCTCAAGGTCTGAAATAATATCGACGAGGTAGTCGGTGAGTCCCTCACGAGCCTGTCCAGTGTTTTGTGTAAGGTTTAGATTGATTCGGTTGAGGTAGGCGGTGGTGAACTGGGTCAGGGTCTTGTTCCAGTCGGTGGTGACCTGTCCGTCGACGAGTTTGCTCTTGGCCTTGCGCTTGGACGGGGATAGCCTTTTCTCCTTGTCGCGTTCTCGGACTCTTTTGCCCACAGGTGTCGCAGATCACCAGTCTTCAGTGGTTTGTCCTCCGGCTTATCAGAGGAGAAGTGTCCCCGGTTCGTCGATGATCCTTACATAGCTGGTAGTTGGCAGCCTCGATGCTGCTAGTGGAGGGGTGACCTCCCATGGGATGGGGGAGAAATGACTCGTCGCCACATCGGTCGATGAGGCTAGGGAGAGGGATGAATCTCGATTCTGACGAGAGTTGTGTTACCCACTCCATTGGGTACTGAAGAGCCAGAATACTCCATTAAGCGCTGGCACCTCGTAGCAACTTCCGATTGTATATTTTTACAACATCTAGGACAGATAAAGTAGGAGCCTGGACGTACTGTTTTGGGGTTGAAGGTTGCATGTCAGATGTCCAAGACCTCGAGAGCCGGAGCGGCCAGCGCCGCCCGGGCTTGCTCTGCCATAACCGAATCCTCCTTTTGAAGGTGATCAATGTCTGGGAAGACACTCAGAGTTCTGTCCCCGGCGATCCAGAAGTTCCGACTCCATGTTTCCGGGTTGGACCAAAGGTCGTCCTGGCCAGCAGTCCAGTCCGGCAGCCTCCTCTGAACCTTTGTCGCTACAGCCAGCTGGCCCTTGGCTGTGAGGTAGACCGTGTCGATGCGGGTCCCCTCAGGATCCGGTCTCGTCAGGCGCACCAGGCGTCGACCGACGAACGTGACCCGACGATCCACGTCGCCCGTAGACAGCTTCAGTTCGATCTCCTGATAGCCCTCGGCCGAGTGGCCACGCTTCTTGACATAGTCACGGAGGGCCTCAACGATGGCAGACGAGAGACTACCGGCGATCTCCCCCGCCTCAGCGAAAAGGCTCACATCATCCTCTGAAACATAGACGTTTCGTGTTGGCATAAACATGACTATGCACATATTAGCGATCGACGTCAAGATCCCGACGAGGCTCATCAGGGATGCCAGGACGAGACGTGAGGCGGGGTCGACACCGGTGGGTGGCGTCGGCCCCGCCTCAGGTGTTCCTTCAGTCTCAGAGCTGAGCGGAAGGTGCTCGGGTCAGGCCTTGGCCGAGCGCAGCACCTGCTCGAGCCAGGCCCGGCGAGCCGTCAGCGCGGCCTCGGTCTCGGCGATCTTCTTGGCGTCACCAGTGGCCTGGGCAGCAGCCAGGTCCTTCTCCAGACCGGCGATCGCGTCCTGGAGCTGACCGGCCAGGCCTTCGGCGCGGGCCTTGGTCTCGGGGTCGGTGCGGCGCCACTCGGCGTTCTCGGCCTCACGGATCGCGTCCTCGACGGCGCGCATGCGGCCCTCAATGCGACGCACCGCGCCGCGGGGGACCCGCCCGGCCTCCTCCCAGGCGTCCTGAATGGGGCGCAGTGCCTTCTTGGCGGCCTTGATGTCCTTGATGGGCAGGAGCGCCTCGGCCTTGGCCACCAGGGCCTCCTTGACCTTGAGGTTCTCGGCGAACTCGGCGTCGACGGCCTCGTCCTTGGCGCGGCGGGCGTCGTAGAAGACCTGCTGGGCGGCCCGGAAGCGGGCCCACAGGGCGTCATCCTCCTTGCGGGAGGCGCGTCCGGCCTTCTTCCACTCGGCCAGCAGGTCACGGTACTTCGCGGAGGTGCCGGCCCAGTCGGTGGAGGTCTGCATCTCCTCGGCACGCTTGATGAGCGCCTCCTTGGCGGCCCGCACCTGCGCCTGCTTGGCGTCCAGCTCGCTGAAGAACTGGCGGCGGTGACGGTCGAAGGTGGTGCGCGCGTGGGAGAAGCGCTTCCACAGCCCGTCCTCGGTGGGACGGTCCAGGCGCGGCCCGCGCCGCTGCGCGGCCTTCCAGGACTCGAGCAGCTCACGCAGCTCGGCGCCGGAGTTCTTCCACTGCGTGCGAGCCGGGTCCTGCTCGGCGATGGCCTCAGCGCGCTCGACGATCGCCGTGCGCTCCTTGAGGGCCTGCTCCTTGGCGGCCGCGCGCTCGGCGGACACGGCCTCGCGTCGCTCGGCGGCCACGGTCTTGAGCGCGGCGAAACGGGCCCGCAGTCCCTCCAGGTCGCCAACGGCGGCCGGCTCGGTGAGGGACTCGGAGATCGAGGACAGAGTCGAGTCGATCTCTCGGACGCTGAGCTGGGGCAGACGGGTGGCGAACAGGTCGATGGTCGCCTTGAGGTCCAGGTAGCGGCGCACATAGAAGGCCATCGCCTCGGCGATCGGGGCATCGGGGAACTGGCCGACCTCGCGCTCGGCGCCGCCGTCCTGGACGTAGACCCGGCCCTCGCCGTCCACGCGCCCCCACTTGGCTGCGTCCATGGCCTCCTGCGGGTCGACGGCCGGCTCTGCAGGCACCGTGGGAGCCGCAGCCGGGGCGGGAACCTCGGCGGGAGTCGGTGTGGCGTCCTCCTGGGTGGCCTCAGCGGCCTCGGGCTGTTGAGCGTCCTTGGCAGGATGCTCGGTCGGCGCGGGATCCTCAGAAGCCGAAGAGACCGACTCGTCAGAGGCGGCCTGCGTAGGCCCCTCGGTGGGCAGGTCCGAAGGCTCGCTGAGCTCGGACTCCTTCGGGGCGGCGACGTCGGCCGTGGTGTCGGCCGCTACGTCGGCGACGGGGGAGGAGTCGGTGTCGGGCGCCGGCTCCGTGGGGGCGGGCGCTGCCGACTCGTCAAGACCGGTCGGCTGGATGGTCTGCTCAGCCTCGGGCTGGTTGTCAGACCGGTTGTCGGGCTGGATCCGCTCAGTCACGGGATGCTCCTTCATGGGTTGACGGGGAGGGAGCGGCGTGACCGCTCCGTTCCGTTCGCGCCCGGCTGTCAAGCCGGGTGGTGGTGAGGTGCCGTCGGAGGACGGCAGTGCCGAAAGTCTACGTTCCCGCCGGCAGCATTCACCATCCTTCGCCCCACTGATTTCCGTTGATTCGTTGAGCGCCGATGCCCCTCACAAGCGGGCCGGTGTCGGTTCCCCAGGCCTTGTCGACGGCTGGCGCTGTTAGCATGTGACCATGCTCGCGTGACTTGCCCCTGTGCCCCCACCGCCTCATGCCAAGGACGAGTCATGCCTGCGATCAGTTTCTCCCATGTCAGCTTCTCCTACACCTCCGCCCCCTTGCTGGAGAACATCAACCTTACGGTCTCCGACGACGAACGCGTCTGCGTCGTCGGCCCCAACGGATCGGGGAAGTCCACGCTCCTGCGCCTGGCCACCGGTGAGCTGTCCCCTGATCACGGGACTGTCAGCGTGCCCGGGCAGCATGGCCCGCCGGCGGCCGACTCGGAGGAGTCGACTGCAACGTCGATCGCGGGCTACCTCGACGCCGTCTGCGCTGAGACCCTGGACGCGCTTGATCGTTTCGAGTGCATGAGCGAGGCCATTGCCCAGGCCGGAGCTGAAGCCGGCTCCCTCGCCGAGGAGTACGACTCGTTACTGACCCGGCTTGAGTCTCTCGACGCCTGGAACCTGCCGGCTCGACGGGCTGAGGCGCTCGCTGGGCTGGGACTGGGGCGCGTGGATACAGGCCGCCTCGTCTCCTCCCTGTCGCTGGGCCAATGGGGGAGGCTGGAGATCGCGGCTCTGCTTCTTTCAGCCGGTCAGGCGCTGGTGCTCGACGAGCCCACCAACCACCTGGATGCCGGTAGCAGTAGCTACCTGAGCGAGATGATGGTGTCATGGCCCGGACCGGTCCTGTTCACCTCTCATGATCGTGCCTTCATTGACGAGGTGGCCACCGCCGTCGTCGACCTCGACACGGCGCCGTGGCAGGCACTGGCCACCGCCTCCGGGAACAGCGGCCCCATGGGTGCCTACCGGTGCGCGGGGCGATACAGCGACTACCTCGTGGACAAGGCGCACGCCAGGTCGTCCCACCGCAGTCTTCACCAGCGTCAGCAGGACCAGCGGCGCAAGCTCGTGCGTCACCGTCGCGACTCCGAGATCGTTGGGCACAGCGGGGCAGCGCCCCGGACCGAGGCCCGCATAGCCCGGAAGTTCTACGCCGACCGCGCCCAGCGGGTCTCCACCCGGCGCCAGACGCAGGACGACCGCCGGCTGGAGGCGCTCGCCAGTACCGAGGTGCGCAGGCCCCGCTCCTACGACCTGCAGCTGGGCCTGAGTGAACCGGCGCCGCGAACAGGGATGGCGGTCTCGGCCCGGTCAGCTGCCGTACCCGGGCGCCTTGCACCAGTCACGGTCGACGTCATGGCAGGCGAGCACCTGCTGGTCACCGGCGCCAATGGCAGCGGCAAGTCCACGCTTCTGACCTGGATGGGTAGGCGGTCAGCACCCACGGAGGACTCCGTCGGCAGCCTCACGGTATCCGGTTCGGTGCTCCGGATACCCCAGCACCTGCCGAAACTCGGCGACCCTGGGGTGGATGAGAACGTGTGGACCGAGGGGATCGGGGACCGCGGCCGGGGCGCACTGCACCCGCGCCTGTGGAACCGTCCCATCAGCGAGCTCTCCGACGGCAACCAGCGCCGCGTTCAACTGGCCCTTGCCGCTGCTGCTGGGCCTGAGGTGCTTGTCGTCGACGAGCCCACAAACTACCTGGACCTGGACGCCCTCGAGATGCTCGAGGCCGCTGTGAGGACATGGACGGGCACGCTCATCGTCGCCAGCCACGACCACTGGCTCATTGAGCACTGGTGGGGGCGGCGGCTTCACCTTCGGTGAGCCAGCCGGGTCCTGTGGACCTGGGCAGCGCTTTTACCGAATTGACACTGCTCCCAGGTGACCCAAGTAGGCTGGAGGCATGATCTTGGAGCGCACCATCGCACCCGTGTTCGCCGCCAACTGCTATGTCCTGGCCGCAGGCCCGGGCGAGCCCGCCCTCGTCGTCGACCCCGGAGCCGGCTCCGTGCGGGGCGCCATGGCCCTCCTACGGTCCAACCACCTGACCCTGAGCGCCATCCTGCTCACCCACGGTCACGCCGACCACGTGTGGGACAGCCAGGCGCTCATCGAGGCCGCCCACGCTGAGGGCCTGCTCACCAGTGACGACGCCGTCGACGTGCCGGTCTACATCCCTGAGCGCGACCGCTACCGGCTCGAGGAGCCCGACATCACCACCGGTATCAGCGCCAACGGCATGAGCTTCACCGACATGGCCGGCAGCGAGTGGAAGCAGCCCGCCGATATCCGTCTCTTCCCGGCAGACGGCTTCTCCCAGGCCATCGAGCTGGTCCCCGGCATCGCGCTGCGCGCGGTCCCCGCTCCGGGCCACTCGGAGGGCTCCACGCTGTTCTTCTTCGAGGCCCGCCTGGCCGACAACGCCCTGCTCTACGAGGCCGAGGTCATCGATGACGACCCCTCCGCCGCCGACGAGGAGCACACCTACCTCATGGCCCTCGACGGCGACGTCATCTTCAAGGGATCCGTGGGACGCACCGATTTGCCCGGCGGGGACCAGGTGCAGATGCTCGCCACCCTGCGCCTCCTGGCCAACGCCGTCGACCCGGCCACCATCCTGCTGCCCGGGCACGGTGCAGTGACCACCATGGAGCACGAGCACCACGGCAACCCCTACCTCGCCGAGGCAAAAATCCGTGGGGGAGACCTCAAGGCCTGATGGCGGCAGGGCCCGACGGCGACGCGCAGCCTCACTGCTCGTCATGACACAATGCGGACCATGGCACAGGTACGACAAGCTCTCTCCTCACTGTCCGGCTTCCCCGAGTGGCTCCCCGCGGGCCACATCGTCGAGCAGCACTTCGTCGACATCCTGCGCCGCACCTTCGAGCTCCACGGCTTCAGCGGCATCCAGACCCGCGCCGTCGAGCCACTGAGCGAGCTGACGAAGAAGGGGGAGACCTCCAAGGAGGTCTACCTGCTCAGCCGCCTGCAGGCCGATCCCGCCGACGCCGAGTCCGAGACGGATCCGCGCAAGCAGCTGGGGCTCCACTTCGACCTGACCGTCCCCTTCGCCCGCTACGTCGTGGACAATGCTGGGCTGCTGACCTTCCCGTTCAAGCGCTACCAGATCCAGAAGGTCTGGCGTGGGGAACGCCCCCAGGAGGGGCGCTTCCGCGAGTTCATCCAGGCCGATATCGACATCGTCGGTGACGGCACCCTGCCGCTCCACCACGACGTCGAGGTCCCCCTCATCATGCACGAGGCGCTCAGTGCCCTGCCGGTGCCCGCGGTCACCATCCACGTCTCCAACCGCAAGGTCGCCCAGGGCTTCTACCAGTCGATCGGCATCGACACGGACCGGCTCATCGAGGTCCTGCGCGTGGTCGACAAGCTCGACAAGATCGGCCCCGAGAAGGTGGCCGCCGAGCTCACCCAGAGCGTCGGCATCAGCGCGCAGCAGGCGGCGCAGGCCCTCAGGCTCGCCACCATCACCGGCACCGATGGCCAGGACGTCTCCGATGAGGTCCTGCGGGCGCTGGCCGGTGCCGAGCCCACCGAGCTCCTCAACGAGGGCCTGGCCGAGCTGACCGCCCTGCTCGAGGCCACCGGACGACGCCGCCCCGGCGCCGTCATCGCCGACCTCAAGATCGCTCGCGGGCTGGACTACTACACCGGCACGGTCTACGAGTCCTTCATGGCCGGCCACGAGGACCTCGGCTCGGTGTGCTCCGGAGGCCGCTACGACTCCCTGGCCACCAACGGCAAGCGCACCTTCCCCGGTGTGGGCATCTCCATCGGCCTGTCCCGGCTCCTGGCCCGCGTCATCGGTGAGGGCCTGGTGCAGGTCAGCCGCTCCGTGCCCACGGCGGTGCTCGTGGCCGTCACCGACGAGGCCCACCGCTGCGCCTCCGACGCCATCGCCGATGCGCTGCGCGCCCGCGGCATCAGCGCCGACGTGGCCCCCAGCGCCGCCAAGTTCGGCAAGCAGATCAAGGCCGCGGACAAACGGTCCATCCCCTTCGTGTGGTTCCCCGGCGGTGACGGAGCCCCCGACTCGGTCAAGGACATCCGCTCCGGCGAGCAGGTCGAGGCCGACGCCGCCACCTGGCGGCCGCCCACCGACGACGTCGCCCCACGGATCACCGTCAGCCCGGCCGCAGCCTGTTCCCCGGCCGGTGGCCAGGACGGCCGCGAGGGCGACTCAGCCTCATGACCCCCAGCCGGAGCGAGTCCAGCAGCACGCACCACGTCCAGCAGGCGACCATGGCGCTGTCCGCCCTCCGGGACAGCCTGACGGCCCTGTCCATGCCCTACGTCCTTCAGGGAACCGCCGCCGCCGCCGACAAGGCCACGCTCATCCGCGACCAGCTCGGCGACTACATCCTTCCCCGCCTGGCCAGCCTGGACGCCCCGCTGCTGGCCGTGGTCGGCGGCTCGACCGGGGCCGGCAAGTCGACCCTCGTGTCCTCACTCGTTCGCAGGCACGTGGCCAGGGCCTCGGCGATCCGCCCCACCACGCGTCGCCCCCTGCTGCTGCACGCACCGACCGACGCCGCCTGGTTCGACACCGACCGGGTCCTGGGCTCCCTGTCGCGCATGCGCGTGGACGCCGACGCTCCGGCGAGCCCTGCCACCGACCACACCCCCAGAGAGCTCGAGCTGCGGGCCTGCGAGGGGCTGCCCGAGGGACTGGCGATCGTGGACGCACCCGATGTCGACTCCGTGGTCGAGGACAACCGGGACCTGGCCGCGACGCTCCTGGCCGGGGCAGACCTGTGGATCTTCGTCACCACGGCGGCGCGCTACGCCGACGCCGTCCCCTGGGAGCACCTGCGGGCCGCGGCCGAGCGGCACATCACGGCCGCCATCGTCCTGGACCGCGTACCGCAGGGCGCGCAGATCGAGGTGGAGGCCGACCTGCGGCGCCGGCTCGCGGAGGCGAACTTGGCTGAGGCGCCCGTCTTCACGATTCCCGAGACCGCTCTGGACGATGACGGCTTCCTGCCTGAGTCCTACGTGTCGCCGCTGCGCCAGTGGCTGGGGGCACTGGCCTCCGATGCGGCCGCCCGCCAGGACGTCGCGCACCGCAGCCTGACCGGCGCCATCGGTTCCCTCCTGGCGCAGAGCGAGCTGCTCGCCGTCGAGCTGGCCTCCCAGGAGGCCGAGCACGCCGAGCTGCGTCGAGCAGCCACCTCCGAGCACGATGACGCTCTGGAACGCGTCATCGAGGCCACCGAGGACGGTTCCATGCTGCACGGTGAGGTGCTGGCCCGCTGGCAGGAGTTCGTGGGAACCGGGGACCTGTTCCGGTCCTTGGAGGCGCAGGTGGGGAGGGTCCGCGACCGCGTCACGTCGCTCCTGCGGGGACGTCCGGCCCCGGCCAAGCGCGTTGAGCAGGCGATCGGCTCCTCCCTGGTCGAGCTCCTGGTCGCCGAGTCCCAACGGGCCTGTCTGGCCACGGAACGCTCCTGGAGACGGGCCGGCACCTCCCAGCAGGCCCTGAACCGGGCCCTGGCTGAGGTGCCCAGTCAGACCGGGCTGGAGGTCGTCGCCGCTGCCCTCGTCCACGACTGGCAGCGTCAGGTTCTCACGCTCGTTCGAGCCGAGGGCTCTGACAAGCGGCTCACCGCCCGCCTGCTGTCCCTGGGGATCAACGGCGCCGGAGTCGTTCTCATGATCCTCGTCTTCGCCCACACCGGCGGACTGTCCGGGGGAGAGGTGGGGATCGCGGGCGGCACTGCCATCCTGGCTCAGCGCGTTCTGGAGGCCGTCTTTGGAGACCAGGCGATGCGCGGCATGACCAAGCGGGCCCGGGAGGACCTCTGCGAGCGTGCCACGGCCCTGTTCGCCAACCAGGCGAAGTGCTTCACTGATGTTCTTCCGCTGCCCACCCCCAGCGCCGACACGCTGCGAGAACAGCTTCAGGCCTGCCAGGAGGCGGCCACGTCGTTGCGCGCCCTGCCGGCGGCCCGCGGCCGTCGGACGGCCGGCAGGAGGGCCAGGTGACGACCGACGGCCCCGGCGCATTAGACCTGCCGCAGGTTCTTGAGGACCTGGACAGGGCCGTCGACCTGGGCGAGCGGCTCGGTCTGGGCGAAGAGCTCACCCAGGCCCGGGATGTCCTCACGCAGGCCTCCCACCGACGGCGTCTGGCGCCGCAGACCACCGTGGCGGCCCTTCTCGGGGCGACCGGGTCGGGCAAGTCCAGCCTCGCCAACGCCATGGCCGGCTCCGAGGTGTCCCGAACCGCCCGCACCCGTCCGACGACCACCCAGCCCCTCGCCGTCGTCCCAGACACGGCTGTCGAGGCCACTGAACTGCTGGACTGGCTCTCCATCAGCCACAGGGCGCGCGTCGACGGTGACTGGGCCCTGGGCGGGTCCACGGTGCTGGTCGATCTGCCCGACATCGACTCCGACGAACCCGCGCACCGGGTCATCGCCCAGCGCATGGCGGGCAAGGTCGATGTCCTGGTGTGGGTCCTCGATCCGGAGAAGTACGCCGATGGCGTCGTTCATCGTGATTTCCTCATTCCCATGGCGGCGCACGCCGAGGTCATGGTGGTCGCCCTCAACCAGGTGGATCGGCTCGACCCTGAGAGCCGGGACGCGGTGCTCAGCGACCTCAGGAGGATTCTGGACCGGGAAGGTCTTGGAACCGTCTCAGTGATTCCCGTCAGTGCCCGCACCGGACAGGGCGTTGAGACCCTGGCGCACGCCGTGGCTGCCGTCGCCTCCAGCAGGCTGGCCAGCGCTCGAAGTCTCGTCGCCCACGCCAGGCGCGCAGCCAGTGAGCTGGGGGAACGCACGGGGCTCATCACTCCATTAGGCCTTGGTGCGCTAACACCGGACCCGGCTGCTCGGCAGGCGCCGCAGGTACGTCAGTCCCTCGATGCGCTTCGGCTGGCGGCCGCGAGCCTCGCCGGAGTCGACGTCGTCTCGCAGGCGGTTGAAGGATCGGACCGTCACCGGGCCCATACCCGAGTCGGTTGGTTCTGGCTGCGGTGGATCGAGCACCTGCGGTGCGACCCGCTTCGAGCCCTTCACCTGGGAACCGGGCGACCACCGGCCCCGAAGTCCGCAGACGCCGAACAATCCGACGGCGCCACGGGCCCCGGCGTCATCGACCTGACCTCCCTGCCCCCCGCAGGGCCTGCGGCAACGGGCAGGCTGCGCAGCTGCGCTCACGTCTATGCCGCGGCGGCCTGTTCCGCTCTGCCCGGCGACCTGGCCGCCCAGGCCGTCCTGCGCAGTGACGAGCGTGCCGAGAGGCTTGCCGAGCCTCTGGAACTGGCTGTGGCCCAGGTGGACTACGGAACGTGGAAGCGCCCGGTCTGGTGGAGGCTCGCCAACGTGCTGCAGTGGGTGACCGCGCTGACGGCACTGATCGGCGGGCTGTGGCTGGTGGCCATTCACGTCCTGGAGGACTACCTCCTGCTCATCAGCATCGACGTTCCGCGCTGGGGGGCAGTCCCCTGGCCCACCATCCTCCTGCTCGGAGGCCTGCTGACCGGACTGGTCCTGGCAGGGCTGGGAACGTTCCTGGCCCGCCTTCAGGCCAGACGCCACAGCAGACGGATCATTGAGCGCTTGCGCCGGACCACCGACGAGGTCGTGAACGCCGAGCTCATCGAGCCGCTCAAGGCCGAGACGCACGGATGGGTGGAGCTCGCACGGACTCTGGATCGAATCATCTCGAATGACGCCATCTACTCACGATCTACTCACGTTGATTGACACCATTATGGCGTCATGTTCTCTGGACGGGCATGACTGATGGTGTCAAAATGGTGCCATGCGTGTGAATGCCTACACCGAGACCTTGCGCCGGACCCTTGTGGAGACCTCGTCCCTGGGCGACGAACGGACCCAGGAGGTGGCCCGCTCCCTGACGGCGGCACTCGATCCGGCTCTGCGCCTCGTGGCCCTGCAGATGCTGACGGACACCGCTGATGAGCTCAACAGCGAGCTCGACGGAGCACATGTCACCGTGGTGATGGACGGCTCGACGCCCCATCTTCTGGTTACCCAGGCTGATCGGTCTGATGAGCAGGATCAGGGCTACGTGACGGGGCCGGAACGCTATACCGATACTCCGGCGCACGCGGCACCTGAGGTGCAGGAGGGACCGGAGGTCCGCACAACGCTGCGCCTGCCCGAGTCGCTCAAGCAGCAGATTGACGCCGCAGCCCGGAGCCAGGGACGCTCGGTCAATGCCTGGCTCGTCGAGGCGGCTCGCAGCGCGCTGGCAGGACATGAGTCGCCGTCAGGCTCTTGGGGCTCAGCGGGTACCTGGAGCGTTGGCAGTGGGGCCGCTCGTGGTGGCAGTGAGCTCGACGGCGCCGGAAACCACTCCGGCCGGCCCACTGGACCGACAGGGCGGCGGACCTCGGGGGTGAAGCTCACTGGGTGGTTCGGCTGATCCGTGCCACCGCGCCGTCGTGCCACCGACTTGGTCCGAGCCCAATCACTTCTCCGCTGCCTGACCATTGCGGCAGTCCGCGCAGATACCTGAAACCTGAGGAGACCACCCATGCCGATATGGACCTTTGACCTTCCCGACGACGTTCAGCCGAACCTCGTCCTGGACCTGTCCACCCTGAGTGTGGTGACCGCGCCGGGGGTGAGCAGCACGATCACCGTCGAGGCCGACGAGATCCTGGAACCCCTCCTGGATGTCACCGCCGACGGAGCCAAGGTGAGCATCCGTCAGATCGCTCTCGTGGGACGTGAGCGATTTGCGGGCATCTGGCCATGGGGCCCGCAGACATCTCGGGTTCGGGTCACGGTGCCGCACGGTACGCGCCTGGATGCCCGCCTCGATGCCGGATCGATCAGCGCTGAGCACTCCTGGGAGCAGGTGCAGATACGGACCTCGGCGGGATCGATCCGGCTGGGCGATTGTACGAGTGCGCAGGTGCACGCCGACGCCGGCTCCATCGTCATCGGCGCCCTGCATGACGGGAACGTGCGAGCCCAAGCCGGTTCGGTGCGTATCCGCTCCACCTCCGGCACCGTGTTGGCCCACACGGAGGCCGGCTCGGTCAAGATCGTTGAGGCGTATGAAGGATCCTTGGATCTGTCCAGTGAGATGGGAACCGTGTCGGTGGGGGTGCCTGAGGGAACTGCGGTCCTGGCAGACTGCCATTCCGACTTCGGCCGAGTCACGATCGACCTTCCCCGTCAGGACCACCCCGAGCTGTTCGAGAGGCGCCTCGAGCTGAGGGCTCGCGCGCAGATGGGAACTGTGCGGGTGCGCAGGGGCTGAGCGCCCACCAATGCGGCGGCCAGCCGGCAAAATACTGGGGGCGGCAACACACGTTGCCGCCCCCAGCCGCATCAGTGGAGTCCTCTGGACTCAGCGGTCGCCGCGTCGGCCGCGGAAGCCACCCCGGTTGCCGCCGAAGCGGTTCTGGTTGCGCTCGCCGTAGCCGCGGCGGTCATCCCGGTAACCGTCGCGGTCATAACCGCGACCGCCCCGGTCCTCGCGTCGGCCGCGGAAGCCGTCCCGGTCGCCACGACGCTCGTCCCACCGACGGTTGTCACGGCGCTCCGAGCGGTCGTAACCGCCTCTGCCGCCGCGCCCATCACGGTCCTTCCAACCGCGCTCGCCGTCATCACGGCGGGGACGGAAGCCGCGCTCACCGCGATCCTTACGGTCCTCCCAGTCACGGCGCTTGGGACGACGCTCTGCGCCGTTGGGGCCGGACCAGCCGTGACCCGGGCCCTCGTCGGGGCGGATCCGCAGCTCGCGGCCCCCAAAGGTCGCCCGCCCCATGACGCTCAGCTGCTCGGGGCTGAGGTCGGCGTAGATCGTGACCAGGGAGAAGGACTGAAGGATGTCGATCTTGCCGATGTCGGAGCCCTCGATACCGCCCTCGTTGGCCAGTGCACCAACGATCGCGCCGGGAAGGACCCGGTCCCGGTGCCCCACCTCCACGCGGTAGACGGTCCCCGGCCCCTCGTGCTCGCGGCGCCCGGAACGGGTGGCCGAGCGGCGTCCCTCCCCTCGGTCGCCCCGTTCGCCGCGACGGTTCTTCTCACGCCCGCCTTCGAAGGACGCCGACAGGAAGGTCCCCTCGGAGTCGAGGTTCTCCTCCCGGCGGGCGCGCTGGGGGCGCTCACCGCCACGCTCCTCGCGCCTGCGCGGTCCCTCATCACCCACGGCCAGAGCCAGCAGCGTGGCCGCCAGCTCCTCGATGTCGATATCCAGCTGCCGGGCGGAGTCGGCGACCAGCGGAAGGTACATGTCTAGCCGACCGCGCTCATGGCGGGCCGCCGCCTTGGACAGGAGCTTGCGGGCGCGGTGCTCGGAGACGTCCGCGGGGGAGGGCAGGGTGATCTCCTCCAGACGGGTCCCGGTGAGGCGCTCGATCTGGCGGAGCTTGCCCTTCTCCTTGGGGGTCAGGAAGGTGACGGCCTCACCATGGCGGCCGGCGCGGCCCGTGCGACCGATACGGTGCACATAAGCCTCGGCCTCACGGGGCACGTCGAAGTTGACGACCAGGCCGATGCGGTCCACGTCCAGACCCCGGGCGGCGACGTCCGTGGCCACCAGCACGTCAAGGGTGCCGGCGCGCAGCCGCTCCACCAGGCGCTCGCGCTCGCGCTGGGGTACGTCACCGGAGATCGCAGCGGCCTGGATGCCCCGGCCCGCCAGCTCGATGGCGACGTCCTCGGCCGTGGACTTGGTCCGCACGAAGACGATGGCGGCCTCGGCGTCGGTGACGGCCAGGACTCGGGACACGGCGCCGATCTTGTGGCGGAACGGAACCACCGCGTAGGTCTGGTGGACGGTGGCGACCGTGGAGGCCGGCCTGGAGACCTCGACCTGAACGGGCTCGTGAAGGTGCTGGCGTGCCACGGCCTGGATGGCCGGAGGCATTGTCGCTGAGAACAGGGCGGTGCGTCGATCGGCGGGGAGGGACTGCGCAATCGTCTCGACGTCCTCGGCGAAACCCATGCGCAGCATCTCGTCGGCCTCGTCCAGGACGAAGTAGCGCACGTCGTCGAGCTGGAGCGCGCCCTTGTCAATGAGGTCGATGACGCGGCCGGGAGTGCCGACGACGACCTGGGCACCGCCCTTGAGCGCGCCGATCTGGGGGCCGTAGGGGGCACCGCCGTAGACGGCCACCACCTCCAGGCCGCGGGAGCGGGCGGCCATGTCGGTGATGGCCTCGGCGCTCTGGAGCGCGAGCTCGCGGGTGGGGGCCAGGACGAGTGCCTGAACCACGCTGTCGCGCGAGTCGACGGCGTCGAGCAGCGGCAACCCGAAGGCCGCCGTCTTGCCGGTACCGGTCTGGGCGACGCCGACGACATCGCGGCCGGCCAGCAGGACCGGGATCGCCTCCTTCTGGATCGCGGTGGGGGTCACGAAGCCCATGTCGGTGACGGCCTTGAGCAGGTCCGAAGGAAGACCCAGGTCGGCGAAGGTGATCTCCTCGTCCTCCTGAGCGGTCCTCACCTCGATCTTGTCCCGGTTGCGCGGGGAGGCGGTGTGCTCGGCGTCGTGCCGGTGGCCGTCAGAATCAGTGTCGGAATCGGCGTCGGTGTCGATGAAGGGGGCATGGCCGTCGACCTCATCCTCATCAATGTCGACGCCGTCGTCCTCGTCGGAGTTGTCGATCCCGTCCTCCGGGTCGGCCTCGGGGCGGTTTCGGTCGACGTCGTCCGCCTCGTCGTCGTGGTCGACGTCCTCAGGGTCCTCGGGGGAGTCGGAGGAGGCGGGAGTGGCGAAGTCCGCGGGGGAGGAGGTGGTGTCGTCGGACTGGTGCGGCGCGGCAACGGCGCCGTTCTCGCCGTTCTTAGCCGGGTCGGCCGGCTCGCCGCCGGAGAGCTCGGCGGAGAAGAGCGCGTCAAGGCTGAGAGGGCCGTTGCTGTCGGTGCTCTGAGCGTCGGAGGTGCCGGGCGCAGTGCTGCTGGAGTAAGTCATGAAGTTTTCCCATATCTGTCCCCATGAAGATGGTGGGGACCGCGGCGGAGTGTGGGGGAGGACCTTTTGTCCTCCGCTCTTTGCCGTACCTGGCCCACCACACTCGCCCCGCACCCGGACTGGCCGGGTGACTCATGGGCTAACACGCACAGACTCACGGGATGCTCGTGCCGCACACCGGGTGCGGCAGAACCCGAACGGGGTCAACAGGGCACGGATCGCTCCTGTATCCAGGCTACGGGAGAATCGGCGGAACTCCGCGCTCCACGGGCTGGATCACAGGTGAGGTCGGTCTCGTGGCCCGATCACCGGCCCAGTAGGCTGAGGATCTCCCGACGCAGCTCGCGGACCTCCTCACTTGAGTCGTCGTGCTCGGGCACCTCGATGTCGGCGACGATGTGCGCGGGGCGCTCGGACAGGACGACCACTCGGTTGGACAGGCGCAGGGCCTCGTCCACGTCGTGGGTGACCAGGACGGCGGTGAAGCGTTGGGACTCCCACAGCTTGAGGATCTCGTCCTGGAGCTGCAGGCGTGTCAGGGCGTCGAGCTTGCCCAGGGGCTCATCCAGGAGGAAGAGCCGGGGCCGGTTGACCAGGGCTCGGGCCAGCGAGGCTCGTTGAGCCATACCGCCTGAGAGCGTGGCGGGGTAGGAATCGGCGAAGTCCCGCAGCCCCACGATCTGCAGGGCGGCCTCCACCCGGCGCCGGTCGCGCTCCATACGGTCTCTCGCCTCGGGGCCCAGGGCGACGTTGTCCCGCACGGTCCTCCATGGCAGCAGCGTGGCGTCCTGGAACGCGAGCGCGCGCAGAGGCGAGGGCCCGGTCACCTGCTTGGAGTCGACGGTGACGCCGCCCTCGACGGGCTGCTCCAGCCCGGCCAGCAGTCTCAGGATCGTGGACTTGCCGCACCCGGAGGGCCCCACGAGCGAGACGAACTCGCCGGGTGCGACCGTCAAGTCGATGTCATTGAGGACGGCAAGCTGATCCGGCTTGGCAGCCTCTGCCTCATAGCGAGCCCTCGCAGCGGGGGAGAACTGGCGCAGCAGCAGATGGAGCCACCCGTGCTCCAGGTCATGGGACAAGGGGTAGCTGTGGGAGACGCCAACGAGATCGACCTGTGCGCCACGGGGGGCGGACGGAGTTGAGACCTGCGGCGCGCCAGCAGCCGTTGGAGAACTAGCAGACATCGGTTCACCACCTCACAAGGTTCTGCTGCCATGCCAGCAGCGAGGAGCGGATCTTGAACAGCATGACCATGAGCGTGCGGCAGAAGGTCACCAGAATGATGAGGCCCACGTACATCCGGGGGTAGTCCGCCCAGCCCTTGACCCAGTTGATGTACCAGGCCAGGCCCTTGTCGACGCCGGTCAGCTCGGCGGTCATGAGGGCGGCGAGCGAGGTGCCCAGGCCTGTGAACAGGCCGGTGAGCATGTCCGGTAGCGCTGAGGGCACGGCCACCCGCCTGATGAGGAAGAGCTCGTCGGCTCCCAGCGTGCGGGCCATGTCGATGTAGTCGCGGCGCACGGAGCGTACGCCCGCGCGGGTCATGGTCGCCATGGGGAACCAGGCGCCGAAGCCGACGATGAAGGCTGCTGAGGCGTACGTCGTCGGAAGCAGCAGCAGCGCCAGCGGAAGGAGCGAGGCCGCTGGAACTGGGCCGATGGTCTGCAGGAGCGGATGGAGCCAGTAGTCGGCGCGCCTCGACCAGCCCATGAGCAGGCCTGTGAAGAACCCCAGCACCGATCCTGCCGTGTACCCGATGATGAACAGCAGCGCCGAGGCGCCCAGGCAGCTGAGCAGCAGCCTCCAGTCACCGAGGAAGGAGGCGATGAGTACCTCTGGGGCGGCGAAGTACGGGGGCGTGAGCAGTCCGAGCTTGGATGTTGTCAGCTGCCAGACGATGAACCATGCGCCGGCGGCGTTGATCCAGGGCAGGAAGTGCGCCAGTGACCTCGCTGCCGGAGAGGCCGGTCGGACCCGTGCCGTGAGTGTCCACGCGATCAGGATGATCAGCCATGTCCCGGCAAGGACTGCGACTGGAGCGGTTGACTCCTTGCGGAGAAGGTCTGCCTGCGGCAAGGCAACGACGATGACCAGGTAGGCCAGCCACAGAAACAGTGCCGTGGTGCTCACAAGAGGGCCTGCGCTGGGACGGTGATCGTTTGGTGCGCTCTGCCTGGTTGTGGAGGAGGGCGGTTGTGGATGCCCGTCGTCGATGGGCTTGGAGGATGTGGTCGATGCGGTCGTGGGGCTCACCTCAGTGGGCATCGTCAATCAGTCCTTGATGCCGAGGTCGGCGACGACGGTGTCGGTCAGCTTCCGGGCGGAGACGTCGGATGCAATGAAACCGGTCCCCTTGAACTTCTCGATGCCGGGCTCGATCGCGGCCCGGAACCTGGAGGCCGAGGCCTTGAACCCGTATGTCTTGAGCACCCGGACGACGACGTCCTGGTCCGCGGCGACGTAGTCGTTGTCGACCTCGATCTTGGCGATCTCCTCGATGTGGTCCGGTACGTAGGCCGAGCCCTTCAGCCAGGCCTCGGTCAGAGCCTTCGCCTCCTTGGGCTGCCGACGTACGAAGTCCCCGTTGAGTGCCACCGAGCAGCAGAACTCCTCAGCGTCGTTGTTGGCCAGCTCACGGGCCGTCCCGTTGAAGACGGGAAGCAGCGGTCCGGGGTCGGAGCCCATGATGGCGTCCACCCGACCGTCGGTCAGCGCGGTCCCCAAGGAGTCCGCATCGACTGTGCGCCATGTGATGTCGCCTCCATCCGGCTTGACGTTGATGCCGGCCTCCGACAGCCCGATCGCGAAGTAGGCGAAGGCGGATGATGACAGTGACGGCACGCCGATGGTGGTGCCTTTCAGGTCAGCCAGCTTTTGATATGGAGAGTCCTTGCGCACCACCAGGCGCAGGCAGCCGGCGTGGAGCCCTGCGGTGAGTCTGGCATTGAGGCCGTTGTAGATCGGCTCCAGCCAGGAGAAGAAGATCCCAGGAGCGCCAATGTACTTGCCGGCGCCCACGCCGTCCTTGGTGTCCTCGGTCTGCTGGGTGCGCGCCAGCGTGACCTTCAGTCCCGCGTCGTCGAAGAAACCCTGGTGGTAGGCGGCGTACAGTGGTGCGGCGCAGATGTCGCCGCCAATCACCAGGGGGAGTGCCTCGTGGGCCCCGATGACTCCTTGGTTGGTGCGCCGAATCGTCAGGTACGCGCCGGTGCCGACCACGGCAGCGGCTGCGAGCCCCCCAAACGTGAGCAGCGTGCGCCGTGACGGCTTGCCGTGATGCGACCGGTCCGCCTCGTTGGTGTCAAGGTCGTCGATGTCGTCATCGGCTGCCAGAATCGCGGCGGCGTTGTCAGCTGTGACCTCCTGAGACTCCACGACCTCGGCGTCCGATGGACCGGAGGTCAAGGAGTCGGAGTACTGGGGCGGATGGGAGGAAGAAGAGGACGACGAGGACGTGGACATGGTTTCTCCTGTGGTGGTGGGAACGGACCGCGATGCGTAAGACGCTGAGGCGTCCCTATGAAAACGGTGGAGGAGGAGCACGAGAAGCCCGAGCAGAGTGAGCTGGGTAGGAGCGGACGCAGCCTCAGGCCATCAGGGCTTGTGGAAGGGCGTCCCCGTACTCTGACGAGCGGAATACGCGGCACGGGAGCCTGGGAAGTCAGGGCCGGTCATCGTTCTCGGCCGATGTCAGAGCTGTAGTGAGGCGTCGTCGCGATCCCCGGGCAGGTTCAGCACTGGGGGAGGGGAAGGGATCAACAGGCCCGACAACAACACATCTGCGCACCACACATGACCGCGAGCGCCTGTGCGCCTCGAGCGGTTGTGGTCGTCAGAACGATGTGCGTCATGAAGGCCACCCTACGCCACCCTCCCCGGAACAATGCAAGCCTGCCATTCGTCTCATGATGGGAGCGTCCCATCGCCGGATCGCTGCAGAACTGGTAGCGGGCTGCGTGACCGGCTCGCCTTCGGACGGTGCCGGTCAGTCTCCATGGTGTGCGCAGCGGATCGTGGGGGCTCGATGCTCACGAGCAGGACCTGGGGTCCTGCGGCTGAGCCACCTGAGGTGCTTCGTGCGCGACGCCGTCGGCGAGAGCGCGCTGTGGGGGCCGGATCTACTGCGCAAATAAAACCGTGACACAAAAGAAATCTTGGCTACAAAGAGATCACGTACCCCAATTTATCGTTACCAATGCTCGAGTTTCCTCAAGGCTCCCGGTTCTGAACGGTCTCAGCCCGACCGGTTGACGGGTTACCGCTGTGTATACTTAACCCGGAATCGACAACGCGGACGATGCTTTCGGGTGATAGCGGATTCTTAGAAGGGAGGCGTCCGTCTATCATCGTTCGCGAAAGGCCGTCGTGCCTGCTTCGTGGCGCGTCCTTTCCTCGTGCATCTCGGTTGTCAACCATGTGCTGTACGAGTAAGTCCACCTGTCCCCGCCCGTGAACGAGACCACGTCATGCAATACGCTCAGCGGCTGCTCGCCGCCCTCCCTTCTACCAGGGGCGGCCTGCGCGCGATTCTTGCTGTTCTGACAGCCTTCGGCATTGTTCTGGCCACTGCCGGTGTGGCCGCCATGCCCCTCCTGAATGAAGGCAAAGCCGTTGAGGACACGGAGAACAGCTCGGCCTGCCACCCCGCAGCCAGAATGGTCTACCCCGAGGGGCAGTCGGCACCCGAGTACGTGGTGCCGGTCTATGAGACCAAGTACGGCGTCGAATCGATCCTGTCGGACTGGTGCAGTACCGCAAGGGAGGTCCTGGAGGACCCCACCATCACGCTCAACGTCGTCGAGGGCAAGACCGTCACCCCCTACCTGCTCCCCGGCATCAAGGCCGAGCTCGAGCGTCCGGCTCCCGACAACGGCGAGCAGGACGTGTTCATCCCGACTGACTACCTCGTCAAGGGTATGCGTGAGGTCACTGGCGACAGCGGCTGGGAGGTCGGCACGAAGGTCTTCAGCCTCACCTACACCAGCGGAACGGTGAGCGCGACCACGGGCCTGTTCTCCTTCGTCAAGCAGGACCCGGACATCATCAACCCCCCGGCCCCCGAGCCCACGCCGGAGCCGGCTCCCGAACCGACTGCGGAGCCCACCTCAGAACCGAGCGCTGCGCCCGTACCCGAGCCGACGGCCGCACCCACCGCAGAACCGACTCCTCAAGCCACGGCTGAACCGTCGGCGACGCCTTCGGCTTCCCCCACACCGGAACCTGCACCAACACCTTCACCGACTCCCTCTGCGGCGCCCAGCCCGTCGGCCAGTCCTTCCACGACTGCCTCGCCCAGCTCATCGCCCTCGCCTTCCCAGTCTCCCAAGCCCGAGCCGACTGCTTCCGCTCAGCCGAGCGCCTCCCCGAGCGCCACCGCTAAGACGTGCCAGGACAAGCCCGCCGTCCAGGTGCTCAGCTCCGATGGCTCAGACCTTCAGGGGGAAGAGCCCGCCTACGACCCGGATACTGCAGTCAAGGTCCGCGGCACGGGCTGGTGCTCCCAGGGGACGATGCTCGACGGCGAGAAGCCGGTCGAGATCAAGGTCGCGGCCTACGGCGGGTACGTGGTTCCGGGAACGCTCTCGGTTCCCGTCACCTTCCAGCACGGGTCCTTCGAGGCCCAGCTCAACCTGTCGGCCCTCTACACCGGGGGAAACGTTGACAAGGGGCGCTACTACCTGCAGCTCTCGGTCATCGATTCCGGGCTGACGGCCGCCACCAACATCTTCGCCCTCAACAAGGCCGTCACTCCGCAGCCCAAGCCGGAGCCGTCCCCCGCGCCGCACACCACCGGCCCCGATCAGAACGCTCAGAGGCCGAACCCCAATGGCGGCGGACGCCCCGGAACGGACAATGCCCCTGGCAACAACCCAGGTGGCGGCACGGGCTCCGGCGCGGGTTCAGGTTCAGGCGCGGGCGCAGGAGGCCAGAACGACTCCTCGGAGCAACAGACAACCGATGCCGGATCGGACTCCCGCTCCTCGACCTCGCAGGACGGCTCTGCCCGCCAGCAGACCGACACAGATGCGGTGCCCGCTCCGAACGCCGGAGACTCAGGAGCCGAAGGCGCCCATGCCCCGGAAGACTCCGCGGCCTCGGCGCAGGACTCACCTGAGGCCGACGCGGCCTCTCAGCGCACCACCCGTCCCGACCGGAGCCCGGTGGCCCCAGTGACCAGTGCAGCGCACCTGAGCGCGGACAACGCCGGCTCGCTGTCCGGGTCCCGCCAGGGCAACATCGTCAACCTCGTCCTGCCCAAGTCCAAGGTGCAGGCAGGCGAGTGGGTCTCGGTGTTCGTCTTCCCCGGAGCCACCACCAAGGGCTGGGTGCAGGTTGATGATGCCAACAGCGTCTCCATCGATATCTCGACATTCAACTCCGGCTCCTACGAGCTGGCGGTGGCCGATCGAGACAACAGCCTCCTGGGGTGGGCGAAGCTGGAGATCTCCTCTGCATCCTTCGATCCTCGCAACCCGGCGCAGGCCCAGCTGCTGACCTTCCCGGACACGGCGGCCGCGCCCACCAAGGGCCTCAGCGCCAACGACATGCTCCTGGGGACCGCTGGGGGACTACTGGTCGTCGGAGCCGTGAGCCTGCTGGTCGCCGCGTTCTCCGGAATGCCGCTGCGCGCACCACGGACCACCCAGCAGCTGCGGCTCCCGCGCAGGCACTGAGCCGGAGTGGTAGGAGAACGTCAATGACATCGTCAAGGGGCCGGAGCACGCGGCCGTGGAAAGGAGGTGGGAGCAGATGATCCGGATGTTCCGGAATGCTGAGCGCATACGGCGTGAGCGGCATCCTGCGCCGGCTCGGTATCGGACCGGCTTCCAGCGCCTCCAGGGGTCACCGCGTGTGCTCGTCATCGTCTGCTCTGTCCTCCTGGCCTCCCTGGCGGCGCTGGTCTCCACGAGCCCCGCTGCCAGGGCGGACACCAAGACCGGTCCCTCCACCACAGGAACCGCCTCAACGGTCAGCCCTTCGACGGTCGCCGTCGGGGGAACGATCATGTACACGCTCTCAGGATTTCCCAGTGGTGTGACGGTCCAGGTCCTCATCGACGACGGCGTGCTGGTCGCCTCGCGCCCCTCGGAGTCCGAGGTGGTCGCCACGATCACCGTCAAGAAGGACGGCACTGCGGCAGGCTCCTTCGAGCTTCCCGAGTACGTCGAGCAGGGAAACCACTGGCTGCGATTCCGGGTCTTCGGGGCGCAGGGGGAGAGCGGCCAGGAGGGCAACGCGGCGGACTACACCAACAAGAGCCCCTACTTCACAGTATCGGGCGTCACGGTCATTGGCGGGTCCGCCCCTCCCACCGTTCCACCGGCTCCCACGCCGCCGCCCCGTCAGGTCGCGGCAATGGGGCAGTCCAACGCAGCCGCGGCCTCCGGCATCCAAGCCGCTGGGGCGGCTGGAGAGTCGACCGGGTTTCCGATCATCGGTGCCTCCGTCCTCGCGCTCAGCGTGATCCTGGTGGTGCTGTCGGTACTTGTAGCGATCAACCGTCGCAGGATGGCGGCCTATCAACGTCGTCGGGCCATGGCCTGAGGCCTGAGAGCCGAGGTCCTTGTAAACTGCCGCCGGCGCCCACCCGTCTCGTGGTGCGCCCCGACGGGCACCGGCTCAGTGCCCCACACGGAAGGAACCCAGCACCGTGCTGCGAACCCGTACCGCAGGCTCTCTGCGCACCTCAGACATCGGCCAGGTCGTGACCCTCACCGGATGGGTGGATCGACGTCGTGACCATGGAGGCGTGGCCTTCATCGACTTGCGGGACGCTTCGGGGATCGCCCAGGTCGTCATCCGCGAGGAGGTCGCCCACGACCTGCGCGCCGAGTATGTCCTGGCCGTCACCGGGGAGGTGAGCGCCAGGCCCGAGGGCAACGCCAACCCGAACCTGCCCACCGGCGAGATCGAGGTCGTCGTCTCCGACGTCGACATCCTCAACGCCTCCGCGCCGCTGCCCTTCCAGGTCTCCGACCACGCCGAGGACGCCGGGCAGGTCGGCGAGGAGGCGCGACTGCGCTACCGCTACCTCGACCTGCGGCGCAGCGCCATGCAGCACGCCATCCGCCTGCGCGCCAAGGTCAGCCAGGCCGCCCGCAGGGTCCTGGACTCCCACGACTTCGTGGAGATCGAGACCCCCACCCTGACCCGCTCCACCCCGGAGGGGGCCCGTGACTTCCTGGTCCCGGCTCGTCTGGCACCGGGCTGCTGGTACGCCCTGCCGCAGAGCCCGCAGCTGTTCAAGCAGCTCCTCATGGTCGCCGGCATGGAGCGCTACTACCAGATCGCCCGCTGCTACCGCGACGAGGACTTCCGTGCCGACCGCCAGCCCGAGTTCACCCAGCTCGACGTGGAGATGAGCTTCGTCGAGCAGGACGACGTCATCGCCGTCGCCGAGGACGTGCTGCGCGAGGTGTGGGCCCTCATCGACTACGAGCTGCCCACGCCCATCGCCCGCATGACCTACCGCGACGCCATGGAGAGGTACGGCTCGGACAAGCCCGACCTGCGCTTCGGCTGCGAGCTGGTGGACCTGACCGACTACTTCAAGGACACCACCTTCCGAGTCTTCCAGAACCCCTACGTGGGCGCCGTCGTCATGCCCGGCGGGGCCTCCCAGTCCCGACGCACCTTCGACGCCTGGCAGGAGTGGGCCAAGCAGCGCGGCGCCAAGGGCCTGGCCTATGTCACCGTCGCCGAGGACGGGACCCTCGGCGGGCCCGTCGCCAAGAACATCACCGATGCCGAGCGGGAGGGCCTGGCCCAGGCGGCCGGGGCCGAGCCCGGCGACTGCATCTTCTTCGCCGCGGGTCCCGTGGACTCCTCGCGCGCACTGCTGGGCGCCGCCCGCCTGGAGATCGGCAAGCGCTGCGGCCTCATTGACGACGACGAGTGGTCCTTCGTCTGGGTCGTGGACGCCCCCCTGTTCAAGCCCTCCGCCGAGGCCAAGGCCGACGGCGACGTGGCCCTGGGCAAGTCCGCCTGGACCGCGGTCCACCACGCCTTCACCTCGCCCAAGCCCGAGTGCCTGGAGACCTTTGACACCGACCCGGGAAGTGCCCTGGCCTACGCCTACGACATCGTGTGCAACGGCAACGAGATCGGTGGCGGCTCCATCCGTATCCACCGCCGCGATGTCCAGGAGCGTGTCTTCAACGTCATGGGGATCGGCGAGCAGGAGGCCCAGGAGAAGTTCGGCTTCCTGCTGGACGCCTTCAAGTTCGGTGCTCCGCCGCACGGCGGCATCGCCTTCGGCTGGGACCGCATCGTCTCCCTGCTGACCCGGGCCGACTCCATCCGCGACGTCATCGCCTTCCCCAAGTCCGGTGGCGGCTTCGACCCGCTGACCGAGGCGCCCGCCCCGATCACGCCCGAGCAGCGCAAGGAGGCCGGGGTCGACGCCGTCCCGGACAACGAGCCCGGCTCTGCGGCGCAGGGCAAAGAAGGCGGGATGAAGCAGAGCTGAGTTCGCCGGTCGCGTCCGCTCTTCGCCTACACTCGATGAGGTGACGATGCTTGCGCTGCACGAGTGGGGCGATCCGGCGGATCCGCCGCTGCTCTTAGTCCACGGCCTGACCGAATCGGCTACCGCCTGGCCCGACGCCGTAGCCCGCTGGTCCTCCCGGTATCACGTCCTGGCGATCGATCAGCGGGGGCACGGGGCTTCCCCGCGGTGGGACGACGAGACCCTGGCCCGGGCGCCGCAGACCATGCAAGAGGACCTTGAGAAGACACTGGTCCTGTTCTCGGAGCCGCCGGTCGTCGTGGCGCACAGTCTGGGAGGGCTCATGTCGCTGCGGGTGAGCGTCGCCCGGCCCGAGCTCGTTCGGGCACTGGTCCTGGAGGACGCCGCGCGTCCCACCGGGCACTGGGCCCCGGCCCCCTGGTTCGTGGAGCACCAGGAGCGCTTCCTGGACGCCTTCGCCGACGGCGGCGCTGCCGAGCGGGAACGCATGAGGCTCGAGACCTCATGGAGCGAATCCGAGATCGAGGGCTGGGCCGCGTGCAAGAGGCAGGTCGACCGCCGTTACATCCGCGAGGGTACCTATCTCGGCGAGGCCGACCTCATCAGCGCGGTCAACCGGCTGAGGATGCCGACGCTCTACCTGGCGCCCCGCCGCGGCAGCATGGCTCCTGACCCCTCTGAGGTGACCAATCCGCTTGTGCGCCTGGTGCTGCTCGACGGCGTCGGCCACTGCGTGCGGCGGGACGCCCCGGAGGCCTACCACGGGCTGGTTGATCCCTTCATCGAGGAAGTCTTCGCCGGTACCGGCCGGTGACCCGCCCCTGGGGCTTCCCTGTTGACGTCGGCGCCGGCCGACGCCTGCGGTATCGATCTGGTCATCAGTGTCTCCGACCCGAGTCAGAGTCTGGGCGAGCGCGTTGCCGTCGCGGTATCGCTGAGCGGGGGCCGGGTGCAGCGCGTCAGGCGGCGTGCGTGCAGGTCGGGCAGGAGCAGTCCTCGCAGGTGCACGAGGAACAGGAGTCCGAGCAGTGCTCGCACGAGCAGGTGTTGTGGTTGCAGGTCGGGCAGGAGCAGTCCTCACACTCGCACACGGCGCAGGAGTCCGAGCAGTGCTCGCACGAGCAGACGTCGCACTCGTCGTAGTGACCGTTGTCCTCGTGGTGGGCGTGACCGTTGTGAATGTAGTCCACGTGGTCGCCATGGATGACGGCGGGGGGCCCGCAGTCCGGGCCGTGGGTGTGCTGGTGGGCCTCAGCGGGGCGGTGCTCAATGGTGGCAGTCATGGTCGTACTCCTTCGTGTGCTCAAGGGTGTCGATGAAGATGGATGCGACATGGTCGTCAATGAGGGAGTAGCTCTGGCGCTTTCCCTCGCGAACCGACTCGACCAGGTGGGCGTTGCGCAGCACTCGCAGGTGGTGGGAGACCAGAGGCTGGGACACCCCGAGGAACGTCACCAGCTCGGTGACGTCAGCAGGTGAGCTGATGAGGCGGTGGACGATGCTCGCCCTCATGGGGTGAGCCAGCGCCTTGAACAGCTGCACCACGGCCGAGTCCTCTCCGAGAGGGGCCTCCGGGGGTGTGGCGACCTTTCGCATGCAAAAGATTTTATATCAATGTGTCTTGATGTCAAAGCGGCCTTCCGCGGAGCGTGCTCGTGCGGCCCGTGTAGCATTCCGTCCATGTCATCGGTGACCTCAAGCAGTGGTGGACGCACGTGTGGTGACGAGCGCATGATCTTCGGGCACCGAGGCCTGAGCTCGCTCGCCCCGGAGAACACCATGGCCGCCTTCCGCTGCGCGGTGGACCACCAGGTGGCGTGGGTGGAGGCCGACGTCGACGTCATCGGTGACGGAACGGTCATCATCTGCCACGACTCCACCCTGGACCGAACCACGAACCGTGCCGGTCGGTACGACGACCTGACGGTGGCCGACCTGGGCGGCATCGATGCCGGAGGCTGGTTCTCCCCTCGGTTCGAGGGCGAGCCGCTGCCCACCCTGAGGGATCTCATCGACCTCATGAACGACACCGGCCTCAACGCCAACATCGAGATCAAGCCCAACGAGACCGGCAAGGAGGCGAGCCTGCGTCTCGTCGACGGCGTCATCGCCCAGCTCGAGCGACTGCGTCCGGGCGTCGAGGTCATCGTCTCCTCCTTCAGCCACCTGCTGCTCCACCTGTTCAAGCAGCGCGCCCCGGAGGTTCCCGTGGGGTGTCTCTACGAGAGCCGGTCGCTGTCTGACGACTGGAGGAGCACCCTTGAGATCGTGGGCGCCGACTTCATCCATCCCGAGGACTCCGGCTTGACCCGGCAGCAGGTTCAGGCCTTTCGAACCGAGGGCTACGGCGTCAACGTCTGGACCGTCAACTCGCCGAGCCGGGCCAACGAGCTCTTCAACTGGGGGGTCACCGGCGTGTTCTCCGACGTCGCCCACCAGATCCCTCGCCGCTGACGCCCCCTCCCCTCGGAACGCTATGTGAGAACCGTCACCCAGGGTAAGGTTGGAGCATGGCACGTTACATCGAGCTCCACCCCGTCAACCCGCAGGCGCGTCTGGTTGAGAAGGTCGTCGACACGCTGCGCGACGGCGGCCTGGTCGCCTACCCGACCGACTCCGGATACGCCTTGGCCTGCGCACCGGGCAACAAGGAGGGGCTGGACCGGATCCGCACCATCCGCCAGCTCGACGGCAAGCACAACTTCACCTTCGTGTGCGCCGACTTCGCCCAGGTCGGGCCGCTGGCCATCGTGGGCAACAACGCCTTCCGGCTCATCAAGCGACTCACCCCGGGGCCGTGGACCTTCATCCTCAAGGGCACCAAGGACGTGCCCCGGATGACGCTCAACCCCAAGAAGCACACGCTGGGCGTACGCATTCCCGACCACGCCATCACCCAGTCCCTCGTCGCCGAGTTCGGCGCCCCCATCCTGTCCTCCACCTTCATCCGCCCCGGCCAGGAGGAGCCCGAGACCAACGGCTGGGAGATCCAGGAGTCCCTGGGGCACCTCATCGACGTCGTGATCGAGGGGCCGGTCGGGCAGGGCGAGCCCACCAGCGTCATCGACCTGACCGACGACGTCCCCGAGGTGCTGCGTGAGGGGGCCGGAGACATCAGCCTCCTGTGACCGACTCGGCCATCGCCGCGCTCGTGCTGCTCGCCGGGTCCGCATCGACGTGAGGTCTGGCAGGAACCCGCAAATCGTGCGCCCGCGGTGCTGGTGGCGGGGAGATAGGGTCGGCTCATGGACCTGTTCGAGTCGGCCGGCACGGATGACGCCGGGATTCCCGTGGACTCCCACGCACCGCTGGCAGTACGGATGCGTCCGCGCACACTTGACGAGCTTCAGGGGCAGACGCACCTGCTCACCCCCGGATCGCCTCTGCGCCGCCTCGTGGAGCCGGCCGAGGCGAACCGGGGCTTCCGTGCGGGCGAGCAGGGCGGCGCCGCACGGTCCTCCGGATCCTCCCTGTCCTCAGTCATCCTGTGGGGACCGCCCGGAACCGGCAAGACGACGCTGGCCTACCTGGTGGCACGGGGCAGCGGCCGCAGATTCGTGGAGCTGTCGGCGGTCACAGCCGGTGTCAAGGACGTGCGCGCCGTCGTGACCGATGCCAGGCGCCGTCTGGCAGCAGGGGAGGAGACGGTGCTGTTCATTGACGAGGTGCACCGCTTCTCCCGCTCGCAGCAGGACGCCCTGCTGCCCAGCGTGGAGAACCGGTGGGTGACACTCATCGCGGCCACCACGGAGAACCCGTCCTTCAGCATCGTCTCGCCGCTGCTGTCCCGCTCCCTGCTCCTGACGCTCCAGCCTCTGGGGGCCGATGACATCGGGCGCCTGGTTGATCGCGCCGTGAGCGACGAGCGGGGCCTGGCCGGCACAGTGGACATCAGCGAGGAGGCGCGCAGTCAGATCGTGCGCATGGCCGGTTCCGACGCCCGCAAGGCGCTCACGGTGCTGGAGGCCGCCGCCGGCACGGTCCTGGCGCAGACACCGGCTTCCGGCACGTCGCCCCTCATCGAGGTCGCCGACGTCGAGCGGGCAGCCGATGTGGCCGCGGTGCGTTACGACCGCGCCGGAGACCAGCACTACGACGTCATCAGCGCCTTCATCAAGTCGATGCGCGGCTCGGACCCCGACGCCACGATGCACTACCTGGCGCGCATGATTGCCGCCGGGGAGGACCCCCGTTACATCGCCCGGCGCATCGTCATCCACGCAGCCGAGGACGTCGGGCTCGCCGACCCCACGGTGCTGTCCACCGCCGTGGCCGCCCAGCAGGCGGTCGCCATGATCGGGATGCCGGAGTCCGGCCTCATCCTGGCCGAGGCCGCGCTCGCCGTGGCCACCGCCCCCAAGTCCAATGCGGTCACCATGGCGCTCAACGAGTCACTGGCCGATGTGAGAGCCGGCAAGGCTGCGGCCGTGCCCGCTCACCTGCGCGACGCGCACTACGCCGGGGCCGAGGGGCTCGGGCACGGCAAGGACTACCGCTACCCCCATGACTTCCCCCACGCCGTCGTCGGCCAGCAGTACCTGCCCGACGGGCTCGAGGGCACTCGGTACTACCGGCCCACCGGCAACGGCTTCGAGAAGCAGCTGGCCTCCCGCCTCGACGCGGTGCGGCGCATCCTCGATGAGCGATAGCGCGTGCCCATCGCGGGGTCCTGACTCGAGCGGAGGTTGAGGACCGTCTCACACCGGGCGGTTCCGACATAGGTATTCGACGGTGAGCACGCTAAAGTTCTCGAGTTGTCCACATCGGGGACGACTGGCGGCTCCTGCAGGTGCCACCGGCCGACGACGATGCGGACCTCCTGGGGTCCCGGCCCGAACCGAGGCTTGACCCCGCGCCGTCGGCACCAGCCACGGCGTGCGACCACCGATCCGACAGGAATGACACACATGAGCTCTTCACGCTCCCGCCGTCAGGTGCGCCTCTCCCGCGCCCTGGGCATCCCGCTGACCCCCAAGGCCGTGCGCTACTTCGAGCGCCGCCCCTACGGCCCCGGTGAGCACGGCCGCGCCCGGCGCCGCACCGAGTCCGACTACGCCGTCCGCCTCAAGGAGAAGCAGCGCCTGCGCGCCCAGTACGGCATCCGCGAGGCCCAGCTCCAGCGCGTCTTCGAGGAGGCCCGTCGCGGTCAGGGCCTGACCGGTGAGTCCCTCGTCGAGCTGCTCGAGATGCGTCTGGACGCTCTCGTTCTGCGCTCCGGGATCGCCCGCACCATCGCCCAGGCCCGCCAGGACGTGGTCCACCGCCACATCCTCGTCGACGGCAAGGTCGTGGACCGCCCCTCCTACCGCGTCAAGCCCGGCCAGACCATCCAGGTCCGTCCCCGCTCCCAGGTGATGGTGCCTTTCCAGGTCGCCGCCGCCGGCGCGCACCGCGACGTGCTGCCCCCCGTTCCGGAGTACCTCAACGTGGACCTCGAGAAGCTCTCGGCAACGCTGGTGCGTCGCCCCAAGCGCGATGAGGTCCCCGTGACCTGTGACGTCCAGATGGTCGTCGAGTACTACTCGCGCTGACCCTCACGCTCACCTGACGCCGGGGCGCCCCGGACCCATGAGAGGTTCGGGGCGCCCCGGCGTGGGAGTACGCTCACCATGGAGCAACCCGACCGGATCCGCGCCCACAGGCGACTGGTTTCACCGTCTCCGCCGTCCACTGGGCCGGCCGGTCGGCCACACCACACCGCCCACACGCCCCGGCACCAGGCCCAAGAGCCGCAGTGCCCGGGCACACCTCGAACAGGATGAGGACCCCATGCGCACATCCGAGATCCGCAGCCGCTGGCTGGACTACTTCGCCGCGAACGACCACGAGATCCGGCCCTCGGTCTCCCTGGTGTCGCCCGAGCCCTCCATCCTGTTCACCGTGGCCGGCATGGTTCCCTTCATCCCCTACATCCTGGGGACCGAGGAGGCCCCCTGGCCCCGGGCCGCCTCGGTGCAGAAGTGCATCCGCACCAATGACATCGACAACGTCGGTATCACGACGCGCCACGGCACCTTCTTCCAGATGAACGGCAACTTCTCCTTCGGCGACTACTTCAAGGAGGGAGCCATCTCCTACGCCTGGGGCCTGCTGACAGGCAGCCGTGAGGAGGGCGGCTACGGTCTGGACGGGGACCGGCTGTGGATGACGATCTGGGAGAAGGACCAGGTCTCCCTCGACTACTGGACCCGCGAGATCGGGGTCCCCTCCGAGCGAATCCAGCTCCTTCCCTTCAAGGACATCTCCTGGTCGACGGGCCAGCCCGGCCCGGCCGGCTCGTGCTGCGAGATCCACTACGACCGCGGACCCGCCTACGGGCCCGACGGCGGTCCCGCCGTTGACACCCAGGGCGACCGCTTCCTGGAGATCTGGAACCTCGTCTTCGACGAGTTCCTGCGTGGGGAGGGCAAGGGGCACGACTTCGAGCTCCTGGGCAAGCTCGACCAGACGGCCATCGATACCGGTGCCGGTCTGGAGCGCCTGGCCTTCATCATGCAGGACAAGCCCAACATGTATGAGATCGACGAGGTCTTCCCTGTCATCAAGGCCGCCGAGGAGCTGTCCGGAAAGGTCTACGGCCGCGGCTCGGCCGGCCCCGAGGCGGGCGAGGCCTACCACGACGACGTGCGCATGCGGGTCGTCGCCGATCACGTGCGCTCCGCCCTCATGCTCATCTGCGACGGCGTGCGTCCCGGCAACGACGGCCGCGGCTACGTCCTGCGCCGACTCATCCGCAGGGCCGTGCGCTCCATGCGTTTGCTCGGCTTCGACGAGGCCGCCATGCCCACTCTGCTGACTGTCTCGAAGGACGCCATGAAGGCCTCCTACCCCGAGCTGGAGGCCGGCTGGAGCACCATCTCCGAGGTGGCCTACGGCGAGGAGGACGCCTTCCGTCGAACCCTGGCAGCCGGCACCACGATCCTGGACACCGCGGTGGCCTCGGCCAAGAAGGAGGCGGGACGCTCCGGGCGCCCGCTGGTGTCGGGCAAGAGCGCCTTCGAGCTGCACGACACCTACGGCTTCCCCATCGACCTCACCCTGGAGATGGCGGCCGAGCAAGGGGTCGACGTCGATGAGAGCGCCTTCCGCAGCCTCATGAACGAGCAGAAGGAGCGCGCTCGGGCCGACGCGCGCGCCAAGAAGACCGGGCACGCCGACATCCGCGTCTTCCGCGAGCTGGAGAAGGAGATGGGCGGCGGCTCGACCTTCCTGGGCTACACCGAGTCCTCCGCCGATGCCACCGTCGCCGGGATCCTCGTCGACGGCGTCCCGCAGAGCGTCGTCACCGCCCCGGCCGAGGTCGAGGTCGTCCTGGACCGCACCCCCTTCTATGCCGAGATGGGCGGTCAGCTCGCCGACCAGGGTACGATCCGACTGGCCGACGGCGGCACCGTCGAGGTCAACGACGTCCAGGCCCCCGTCAAGGGGCTGCACGTCCACCGCGGCACCCTGACCGAGGGCACGATCGCGGTGGGGGAGAAGGCCTTCGCCCAGATCGACTCGGCGCGCCGCCTGGCGATCGCACGTGCCCACACCTCCACCCACATGGTGCACAAGGCGCTCCACGAGATCGTCTCCGACAACGCCACCCAGGCAGGCAGCGAGAACTCCCCCTCCCGCATGCGTTTCGACTTCCGCCATGGCTCCGCCCTGGCCTCGGACCAGATCTCCGGCATTGAGGAACGGGTCAACGCCAGGCTGTCGGAGGACCTGGCCGTCACCGACGAGGTCATGGACATTGACGCCGCCCGCGCCGCAGGCGCCATGGCCCTGTTCGGGGAGAAGTACGGCAAGAAGGTGCGCGTCGTCTCCATCGGAGGCGACTGGTCCAAGGAGCTGTGCGCCGGCACCCACGTCCCCAGCACCGGCCACATCGGCCGCATCGCGGTACTGGGCGAGTCCTCGATCGGTTCGGGGGTGCGCCGCATTGACGCCCTCGTCGGCGAGGGCGCCTACGGCTACCAGGCCAAGGAGCACGCCCTGGTCTCCCAGCTGTCCACCATGGTCGGGGGCCGTCCCGACGACCTGCCCGAGCGCGTCGAGAGCCTCATGACGCGCCTGAAGAACGCCGAGAAGCGCCTGGCCACCGCTGAACAGGCAGCGCTGTCCGCGCGCACCGCCGGAATCGTCTCAGAAGCCGTCCGGCTGGGTGACGTCCGTCTTGCCTCGGCCGACCTCGGGACCGTCGGCTCGGCCGACGCCGTACGCTCGCTGGTCCTCGATGCCCGCAGCCGGCTCGGTGACGCGGAGCCGGCCGTTGTCGCCGCCGGCGCGGTCGTGGGCTCGCGTCCGGTCGTGGTGGTGGCCACCAATGCCGGTGCCCGCGACCAGGGCATACGCGCCGGTGCCCTCGTGCGCACCGCCGCTCAGGTGCTGGGCGGCGGTGGCGGCGGCAAGGACGACCTGGCCCAGGGGGGCGGTCAGAACCCAGATGCTCTGGACGAGGCGCTGCGCGCCGTCGCCCAGCAGATCCAGGCCTGATCCGGTAAGCCGGCTCGCCCCGTACCGCCTGGCAGATCCCGTGACAGACTCATCGGCTCAACCGGCCTCGACGGACTTCCGTCCCGGTGTGCGCATCGCCTTCGACGTTGGTAAGGCACGTATTGGTGTCGCTCGTTGCGATCAGGACGCGATCCTGTCGTTTCCTGCGGTAACTCTCAGGCGGGACCGCTATGGTGCAGACCTCGACGAGGCCGTTGACCTCGTCGAGGAGTACGGTGCCTTCGAGGTAATCGTCGGTCTGCCCAAGCACATGGGCGGCGGCAGCTCGAGCTCGACCAGGGACGCCCGAGCGTGGGCGCGAGATCTGGCGAGCCGCCTGCCGCGGCGGGTGTGCGTCCGGCTGGTCGACGAGCGGCTCACCACCGTCTCTGCTCACCGGGATCTGCACGCGGCCGGACTGAAGGAGAGGAGCTTCCGCGGTATCGTCGACCAAGCGGCGGCGGTCGTCATCCTCGAACAGGCCATCACAACTGAGCGGATGTCCGGGGTTCCGGCCGGTGAGCGAGTCCACCCGATCAAGAGAGGCAGAGCGTGAGCCACGACGATTTCTTCGCCGAGCTCGGCATCCAGCGCGATGAGGACGCTGGTGACGCCAAGGACAAGCCCAAGAGCCGCAGGCAGCGGCGTATGGAGAAGGTCGAGCGTCGTCAGCGCAAGCGGCGCCGGCACTGGCTGACGAGCCTTGTCATCATCATCACCCTCATGGCTGTCGGCGTCCTGGGCTACAAGGCCATCGGGATCATGCGCGACGCCTCTGCCCAGGCGACCCACGCTGAGGACTACAAGGGCGAGGGCGAGGGCGAGGTCACCGTGACGATCCCGGAGGGGGCCTCCGGGGCGGACATCGGCGACATCCTCCAGAGCAAAGGCGTCGTCGCCTCCGGCAAGGCCTTCACCAATGCGGCGAAGAACAACCCGAAGGGAACGACGATCCAGCCGGGCACCTACAAGCTCAAGAAGAAGATGTCCGCCAGCTCCGCGCTCCAGGCACTGCTCGATCCTGAGAGCAAGGGCGATCACACGCTGACCGTCATCGCCGGCTCCACCAAGCAAAGCGTCAAGGAACGCCTCAAGAAGGTCGGCAACTTCACCGATGAGCAGATCGAGGCGGCCTACGCCGACTCTGCGGCTATCGGTCTGCCCGCCGAAGCCGGCGGCAACGTCGAGGGCTGGCTCGCTCCGGGCACCTACGACATCACCGAGAACGCCACACCGAAGGATCTGATCAAGAAGATGGTCTCTCAGACCGTCACCCGCCTCAAAGAGCTCAAGGTGCCCAAGGAGGACTACCAGAAGGTCCTGACCAAGGCCTCCATCGTCGAGCGGGAGGTCAACAAGGAGCAGTACTACGGGCAGGTGGCACGGGTCATCGAGAACCGTCTGGCGCAGACAGACGGGGAGACCCACGGCCTGCTCCAGATGGACTCGACAGTGCAGTACGGCCTGGGCCATGACGGCGGCATCCCCTCCGAGGCGGAGACTCAGGACGCCAACAACCCCTACAACACCTACGTTCACCAGGGTCTCCCGCCAGGGCCGATCGGCAATCCCAATGAGGCCGCCATCAAGGCGGTACTCAACCCGCCGGCCGGGAGCTGGCTCTACTTCGTCACGGTCGACCTCAAGACCGGCGAGACCCTGTTCGCCTCCACCAATGAGGAGCAGAAGACCAACACCAAGAAGCTCTCCGACTACTGCAACAAGAACAAGGATGTCTGCGAGGGCAACGAGAGCAAGAAGAATGGCTGAGGAGGTCGGCCTGTGATACGCCACCGCGCCGCCGTCATCGGTCGGCCGGTGAGCCACTCGCTGTCACCCGTGCTGCACTTGGCCGCCTATGCCGGGCTGGGGCTGGAGGACTGGTCCTACGAGCGGCTCGAGACTGCACCTCCGCAACTGCCCGGGCTGCTCGCCGAACTGGCCGCTCCGGTTCAGGCTGGGCCCGCCTGGGCGGGCCTGAGCGTCACCATGCCCCACAAGCAGACGCTCCTGGCGCACCTGGACATCATCGACCCCCTCGCCGAGGCCGTCGGTGCCGTCAACACCGTGGTGGCGCAGCGCAGTGGGGCAGGAGGCGCGCTCCTGACCGGCTTCAACACCGACGTCGCAGGCATCGTCGGCGCACTGCGGGAGACCGCCCGTACACAGACACCAGGTTCCCCGGATGGCCACCTCCGGGTCGAGCAGGCCGTGGTGCTCGGCTCGGGCGCCACCGCCTGCTCCGCCCTCGCGGCACTCGGAGAACTCCGGGCCGGCCGGATCACCGTCGTGGCTCGACGGCACGCCGGCCCCGGACGCGCACTCAGCGCCGCCCACCGCATGGGGCTGGATATCGAGCCCCTCACCTGGAAACCGACCGACGCCGCCTCCAACACCGAGGCGGCCCGACGCCTGGCCGCAGCCGACGTCATCATCTCAACCCTGCCCGCACATGCGGCCGACCCGCTGGCGGGCCCGCTGAGCAAGGCCCTGGAGCAGGCCGACGGCACCCGGGCAGGAGCCGTCATGCTCGACGTCGTCTACGCCCCCTGGCCCACCGCCGTCGCCGGTGCTTGGGTGCACGCCGGGGGAGCCCTTGCCCCGGGCTGGCTTATGCTCCTGCACCAGGCCGTGCCCCAGGTGCAGCTCATGACCGAGCAGCAGCCCGATATCGAACTCATGCGCACCGGGCTCCTGGCGGCCCTGGCCCCGCCGTGCGCCCCTACCGCAGTTTCCTCGGAGACCTCAAGCTGATCCTCGCTACAGCGACGATTCAGGACGGGTGACGCCGGCGGCATCGACGTGTGAGAGTATCTACCCCATGCTTCGATGGATGACGGCCGGGGAGTCCCACGGCGAGGCTCTGACCGCGGTGCTGGAAGGCGTACCCGCGGGAGTTCGGATCACCAGTGAGGACATCCGGGCGGCACTGGCCCGGCGTCGCCTGGGGTACGGGCGCGGCGCTCGCCAGGCCTTCGAGCGCGACGAGCTGCGGGTTCTGGGCGGCATCCGCCACGGGAGCACCATCGGCAGCCCCGTAGCCCTGCAGATCGGCAACTCCGAGTGGCCCAAGTGGTCCACGGTCATGAGCGCCGACCCCGTGGACCCCCATGAGCTGCTCATCGACGCCGGGACCGGTGACGAGCGCGAGATCGCCCGTAACCGCCCGCTGACCCGCCCCAGGCCCGGGCACGCGGACCTGCCGGGGATGCTCAAGTACGACCTGCCAGAGGCCCGCCCGGTCCTGGAACGGGCCTCAGCCCGCGAGACCGCCGCCCGCGTGGCGCTGGGGGCCGTGGCCGAGGCCCTTCTGGGGCAGATCGCCGGTATCAGGCTGGTCAGCCACGTCGTGCGGATCGGATCAGTCGCCCTGCCCGACGACGTACCCCCGCCGGGTGCTGAGGACACCGTGCGCCTGGACGCCGACCCCGTGCGCTGCACGGATCCCGCCACCAGTGCCGCCATGGTCGCCGAGATCGACGCCACCAGGAAGGACGGTGACACGCTCGGGGGCGTCGTCGAGGTTATCGCCACCGGTGTCCCGGTGGGACTGGGTACTCACGTCAGCGCTGACCGCCGCCTGGACGCGCGCCTGGCGGCCGCGCTCATGGGGATCCAGGCCGTCAAGGGCGTGGAGATCGGCGACGGCTTCGCCGAGGCGGCTCGGCGGGGCTCGGTGGCCCACGACGAGATCGTCTCAGTGGATTGCGGAACGCTCACCCGGTCCACCAACCGCGCCGGCGGTATCGAGGGCGGCACCTCCAACGGCTCCGATGTGCGGGTACGGGCCGCCTTCAAGCCGATCTCCACGGTGCCCAGGGCCCTACGCACCGTCGACCTGGCCACGGGCGAGGCCGCCACCGGGCTCCACCAGCGCTCCGACGTGTGCGCCGTCGTCCCCGGAGCGGTCATCGCTCAGGCCATGACCGCTCTGGTCCTGGCCGACCTTTTACTGGACAAGACCGGAGGCGACTCGGCCGATGAGGCTCGACGCAACCTGCGTTCCTACCTGAGCCGCATCGCTGAACGGACGCAGTGGCGAACCGAGCGGTGAATCTCGTGGCAAGTCGCTACGCCCGGGCGATACTGGTACCACCCACAGCGATCTCAACGGAGAGGGAGTCACGATCATGACCTGGAAGCGTGTTCCGACCATCGCTCTGCGCGACGACCAGCTGCCCCTGGTTCTGGTGGGGCTGCCCGGTGCGGGCAAGACCACTCAGGCCAGGCTCCTGGCTCAGGCCCTGGGCGTCCAGGTCACCGATACTGACGCCGAGATCCGCAGGCGCGCCCGCATGACGATTCCCGAGATATTCGCCTCCGAGGGGGAGGAGTGCTTCCGCGACCGCGAGCACCGGGCCATGCGGGCAGTCCTGGACTCCCCGGCGGCAGCCCAAGGCGTGATCGCCCTGGGTGGGGGAGCGGTTCTGCGTCCCGAGAATCGAGACCTGCTGCGCGGTCACACCGTCATCTACCTGTCCACCTCCCCGAGCACCGCCGCTAAGCACGTGGGTGACGGGACCGGGCGCCCTGTGATGGCCCCGGACGCGGACTCCGACCAGGCCCGTGCCGCCCAGGAGCGCTGCGAGGAGCACGGTGAGCACGCGGGCGTCCTGGCGCGCATGGAGGCCCTCCATGCTCAGCGCTCACCGCTGTACTCCGAGGTCGCCACGCTCACTGTGCCCACCGACGGGCTCAGCCCCCAGCAGGTCGCCGCTCTCATCCTGGTGGCCCTGGGGGTCCAGACCGCACAGGCGGTCAGTGTCCTGGCACCCATGGCCGAGGGACAGGCGGACTGCGCCACCGCCCCGGACGGGGCCAGCGGCTCACGCCGGCGCGCCCGTGTCCGGCCCGCGGCAACCACGGAGGTGAGCAGCGGCACGCGGAGGGTCAGTGTCGCCGGTGAGAGCCCCTACGACGTGCTCATCGGCCACGGGCTCCTGGCCGAGCTGCCCCGCATCATCCAGGACACCCCCGGAGCGGGCGCGGGAGGCGTCGCCATCATCCACGCCAAGGCGCTGGCCGACCGCGCCGCCGCGGCCGAGGCGGCACTGACCGCTGAGGGCCTGCGCGTCCTGCGCCTGGAGGTTCCCGACGGCGAGGCGGCCAAGAAGGCGCGCGTCCTGGAGTACCTGTGGGAGCGGCTCGGCTCCTTCCGCCTGGGCCGTGACGGGCTCGTCGTCGGTCTCGGTGGCGGGGCGACAACGGACCTGGCCGGTTTCGCAGCCGCGACCTGGCTGCGAGGTGTTCCCGTGGTGCAGGTGCCCACCACGCTGCTGGCCATGGTGGACGCCGCCGTCGGCGGCAAGACGGGTATCGACACGCCCGCAGGCAAGAACCTGGTGGGTGCCTTCCACCCGCCGGCCGCGGTCATCGCCGACCTCGAGACGCTCTCCACGCTTCCCGCCGCCGAGCTGCGGGCCGGACTCGGCGAGGTCATCAAGTGCGGCCTGATCGCCGACTCCGTCATCCTCGACCGGGTGCTGGCCGATCCCGCCGACTGCCTGACCTGGGACTCGCCAGTGCTGGCCGACATGGTCGCCCGATCCGTCGCGGTCAAGGCCACCGTCGTGGGGGAGGATCTCACCGAGGCCGGCCTGCGGGAGGTCCTCAACTACGGGCACACCTACGCCCACGCGATCGAGAAGGTCACCGGGTACTCCTGGCGTCACGGAGACGCGGTGGCCGTCGGCTGCGTCTTCGCCGCCGAGATCGCCCACCGCAACGGCACTCTGAGCAGTGACGCACTCGCCCTGCACCGACAGAGCCTCGAGGCGGTCGGCCTGCCGACCCGCTTCCCCGAGGGGAAGGGGCGCTGGGAGGAGCTCAAGGAGGCCATGATGAGCGACAAGAAGGTGCGCGGCGGCCGACTGCGACTCGTCCTGCTCGACGACATCGCCAGGCCCGTGCGGGTACAGGCGCCCGCGGAGAGCGTTCTCCTGTCGGCTCACGAGGCCGTCACAGGTGGGCCCCGCCAGGCAGAAGGACACCGCGGTTGAGCGCCACGGCACCGGGTGCCTTCATCCTCATCGGCCCTGCGGGGGCCGGCTGCTCCAGCGTGGCTCGTGCCATCGGGAGTGCCCGGGGCCTGCCCGTGCTCGATCTGGGCCGGCTCGTTGCTGACGAGCTGGGCACCCGCCCCGACCTGGCGCTCGTCGCGGTGCCGGAGACCGAGTACCGTCGCGTCGAGGCTGACACCGCTGCCAGGCTCCTAGAGCGCGCCGTGAGTGAGAGCGTCGTCGTCGCCCTGGGGTCGGGCTGCCTGGAGGCCAGGGGAGTGCGTCAGGGCCTTGAGCGTGTCAGGCTCGTCAACCGCGGTACTCACCGTGTCGTGGCCCTGACCTGCGCCACCCGAGCCCTGGCCACCCGTAACGGTCTTGACGCGCCGCGGTCAGTGGCCCTGGGGACCATCCACCACCAGTTCGTCCAGATGCTTCACGCGCGTCAGGCCCAGTGCCGGGACCTGGCCGACATCATCATCGACACCACCGCAACGACCCCCGACGAGGCCGGTCAGAAGGTGATGAACGCCGTCGCCGCCGAATTGTCCCACCACTCGTGATCGGTGCGACACGCCCGTCACGAGGTGATCGCGGCACCTCGCGGTAGGATCAGCGCGTCCCAGATGCAACGCAACAGTGAGGAAACCCTCGTGGCCACGACGAACGACCTGAAGAACGGCATGGTGCTCAACCTCGAGGGCCAGTTGTGGCAGGTAGTGGAGTTCCAGCACGTCAAGCCCGGCAAGGGCCCCGCCTTCGTGCGCACCAAGATCAAGAACGTCCTGTCCGGCAAGACCGTTGACAAGACCTTCAACGCCGGCCTCAAGGTCGAGACCGCCACCGTCGACCGGCGCGACATGCAGTACCTCTACAAGGACGGCGACGACTACGTCTTCATGGACGTCAAGTCCTACGAGCAGACCTCCGTCCCCTCGGCCACCGTCGGCGACGCCGCCACCTTCATGCTGGAGAACCAGGAGGTCATCGTGGCCTTCCACGAGGACTCGGTCCTGTTCGTCGAGCTGCCGGCCTCCGTGGTCCTGACGATCTCCCACACCGAGCCGGGTCTCCAGGGCGACCGCTCCAGCGCCGGCACCAAGCCCGCCACGGTCGAGACCGGTGCTGAGATCCAGGTCCCCCTGTTCCTCAACATCGGTGACAAGGTCAAGGTGGACACTCGCTCCGGCTCCTACATCTCCCGCGTCAACGACTGATGACCGAGCATCCCGAGGAGGGCTCGACCCACTCGAGCCCCGCGTCGCGCCACCCGGTCACCGCCCGCACCAAGGCGCGCCGGCGTGCCATCGAGATCCTCTTCGAGGCCGATCAGCGCGGGATGCTGAGCTCCGAGGACACTGAGGAGCTGCGCTCCTTCGCGCAGTTGCGCGCCGTCAGCTCGGCCAACCACACCGAGGCCCCTGCCTACACCCGGGAGATCCTCAACGGCGTGTGCGACCACCTGGGCGACGTCGATGAGACGATCCAGACCTACGCCCAGGGATGGACCCTGGGGCGCATGCCGGCCGTCGACCGTGCCATTGCGCGAGTCGCCACCTGGGAGATCGTCTACAACGACGAGGTGGATGCGCCAGTCGCCGTGGATGAGGCCATGACGCTGAGCCGGATGCTGTCCACCGACGAGTCCCCCAGGTACCTCGGAGGACTTCTGGGGCGTATCGGGGACCTCGCGGACACCTTGTGCTGAGGCATGGGGCGAGGGGCTCACGGCATGGGGAGGATTCCCTATGTCGTGAGCTGCGCCCGTCCGGCACCGGTGGCCTAGGCTGAGGCCGCCCCCTCTGCCGATGTTGGAGTACCCCGTGAGTCAGTTACCTCCCCAGGATCCCAACGACTACCCCTACATCAAGGGCACCGGCGCACCGCTGGACGGGGCAAGCGGCGTCGACAACCCTGTAGCCGTACTGGCCGGCCCCCACGGGGCCGTCTACCCCTGGGCGGGATCGGGAATGGCCTACCCCACCGGGCCCTATCCTCTCGGAGGCCTCCCGCCGTCCTCAGCAGCGCCCGGAGGTTATCCGTGGAACGGACCCATGCCTGTTTCTTACGGCCCCTACCCCCCGATGGGACTGACCCCGGTTCTCGGGTTCGCCTGGAACGACCCGGTCCTCACATGCGAGCGCAAGCGCTCCGCGACTCGCACGGTCTCGCTCTCAAGCAGCATCATCGGGGTCATTACCATGATGATTCAGATGATCATCATCGTCACCATATTCCTCGCCATCGGGTACGTGGGACAGCAGAGCGAGTTCTTGCTGTTCGTGTCCTTGCTCATCGTGGTGCTCGCCCCGATAGCCGTCGGCCTTGGATGGGTCATCACCTTCATCCTGGCTCTCGTCGCCTGTGTTCAGGCCCGTTCCCGCATGCCTCTGGTTCAGCCTGATGGATGGGCCCAGGCCAAGACGCCAACGCTGGCTCTGCTGGTCACGAGCATCGTGGCAGGACTACCCACCCTCATCATGTACGTGATATTCAACGAGGGACTCTCACGTGGCAGCACTGCTGAGTTCATTGATAGCTTCCTGGAGCCACTGCTCATGTTCTTCGGCCTGACTCAGCTCCTGATTGCGGTGGGGTTCGTCTTTCTGCTCCGCATGAGTAAGGCGCTGGACCCGGCGGTCAGAGCGTCTCAGGCCCCGGGAACGCAGCCCGCATGATCTGTTCTGGCGCCGATGAGAACTCGGGTGCTGACGTGCTGTCGAGTTGCTTTTCGACGCCGATCAACGCGGGATGCTGGGCGCTGGGTCAGGGAGCAAGCGGGCGCGCGGCATGGGGCGGGCTCCCTATGCCGTGAGCTGCGCCCATCCGACTCCGGTCGCCTAGGCTGAGGCCATCACCTTTGTCGATGCTGGAGTACCCCCGTGAGTCACCTACCTCCCCAGAATCCCAACAACGACCCCCATATCCAGGGCGCCGGCCACCCACGGAACACCCCTACGCCTGTTCCTTACGGCCGATACAACCCCACGGTGGGGCCGGCTCCTGCTCCTGGCTTCGGCCGGAATGACCCGGTCCTGACGACGGTTCAGCGCAAGCGCTCCGCGACCCGCAAAGTCTCGGTCGCCGGCGGCATCATCGGGCTCCTCACCATGATCATCCAGATGATCTTTACCACCACCTTTCTCGCCTTGCTCATCGCGCACGGGGAGTACGACCTGCCGTTCGGATTCTTTGCCCTTTTCGTTGTGCTCGTCACCCCGTATATCGTTGGTATTGCTTGGGTTGCTACATTCATCCTTGCTCTTATCGCTTGTATTCGGGCACATTCCCGGACGCCTCAGGTTCAGCCTGATGGATGGGTCGAGGCCAAGATGCCAACGTCGGCTCTGCTGGCCGCGAGTGTCGTGGCGGGACTTCCCATCTTCATCATTTGTGTCGTTTGGCCTTTGACGGCCTTGTCCGGCTCCACTCTTGAACCACTGCTTGAACCACTGCTTGTCGTCTGCGACCTGGTGGAGGTTCTGATCGCAGTGGGGCTCGTGTTTCTTCTCCGTATGAGCAAGGCGCTGGACCCGGCGGTCAAAGCGTCTCAGACCCCGGGAACGCAGCCCGCATGAGCTGTTCCTGGCGTCGATGAGAACTCGGGCGCCGGCGCAATCCCTTCAGCCCGCGCCAACGCGTCCTGGCGAAGAGGCCGGAGCGCAGGCTGAGGAGGGGCTGCGTCAACTAGTCATCCATGGCCCGTACGACGATGTAGTCAATATCCACCTGGGCCTGCGTGAAGCCCTCATGCTTGAGCCGCCCCCGGTGGATGCTTCCGCTGTGCGTGGTCAGGCAGATGTGGTAAGCGGCGTCGTCACCGAAGCAGTCATCAAAATCCTGCTCCGATGCTGAACGTGAGACCTCGTGGTAGGGCTGACCGTCGAAGAGGAAGAGAATGCTCTCGGGGGTCTTCTCCATCCCGTAGGTGTGCCACTGGGTGAGATCGGGCCGCGGCGAGACCCCAAGGTTGCTTCCTGTACCCCCCGCCTGGCCGTAGTGCACAGTTGACTCGGCGATGCCGGTGGCGCTGCCGCCGCCGTAGGTCTCCACGACATCGATCTCGCCGCCGTTGTCATTGTCGTCCGCCCGCAACCAGATGCCTGCGAAGAGACCCTCAGCCGACTGGGGGAAACGCGCCCTGGTCTCCAAGGAGCCATAGACGAAGGAGAACAGCCCCTGCGTGGTGACGAAGGCTTGGTTGACGTAGCGCAGGGTCGGCTCCTTGTCGAAGCGGTTCTGGAAACCCTTGAGGGGAGTGGCGCGCTTGCGCCACAGGACGTGCCCGACACCGTTGCTGACGCTGTGGGTGTCATGCGTGAACACCCCCCAGTCGTAGCTGGCGCAGGACTCGGGCTCCGAGCGGTTGTCCCGCCACCGTGACGGGGAGAAATCCGTCCCGTCAGAGAACTGCTCATTGAAGATGACGCTGCTGAAGTCGTAGGAGGACTCCGCCGCCGCTGCCGGCGAGGGGGAGACGAGACCGGCGGCGGCCAGTCCTGCCCCGGCACTGAGGCCGGTGATGATCAAACGTCGAGTAGGGAGTGTCATGAGGGCATTCCTTGCTTGAGAAGAAGTCGCTGACGCAGCAGCAACACCGGATCTTGCCTGCTCTGCGACATCGTTCAGCTCTCAATCGGGCTCAGATGGATCCGGCACTCACTTCTCAAGCTCTCGACATGTTGTGACGATCTCGCAGTCAGCGTCTGACGACGCCTGAGCATTGGGCTAAGACTAAACATTGTTACGGACAGTTTGTAGATGCGAAACACGTCCTGTTGCGATCGTCGTCAGGTGCTGAGCCGTTCCGCAGCCGTTGGCGTGACCTTCGTCTCCGAAGGTCGTGCTGTGTGGGCGAGCACAACCCGCCGGAGGTGACGTACACTCGGTAGTGACCAACATCCTTTAAGTCCGTCCAGAGAGGCGGGGAAGGAGGCCTGAAATGGCCGAAAGTTTGTCAGGCGCCTTGAGCGCACCGATCCAGGGCAAGGAGATCCTCGGACCTCCCGATATAGCCCGCTCCCTGTTCCGTATCGCGCACGAGATCCTGGAGCGCAACCACGGGACTCAGGACATCGTCGTCCTCGGGATCCCCAGCGGGGGAGCACCACTCGCGCACAGACTCGTCGACGCACTCGCCGTCGCCTCGGGCGAAGGCACGCAGTGGTCCGAGCAGACGGGGCAGGCGCAGGCCGCCGCCAAGGTCCCGGTCGGCACCTTGGACATCACCATGTACCGCGATGACCTGGGACGCCACCCCATCCGAGTTCCCCGTCCCACTGAGATCCCCCAGGGCGGCATTGACGGCAAGGTCGTCATCCTCGTCGACGACGTCCTCTACTCCGGGCGCACCATCCGAGCCGCCCTCGACGCCCTGGGCGCCGTCGGCCGCCCCCGGGCCGTGCAGCTGGCCACGCTCGTGGACCGCGGCCACCGGGAGCTACCCATCCGAGCCGACTACGTGGGTAAGAACCTGCCGACCTCCCGCACCGAGAAGGTCGTGGTCTCCCTGACCGAGCTCGGCGCCTCCACCGACGCCGTCACCATCGTCCCCGCAGACGTCCCCACTGAGCGTTCGAGCGAGCGCAGCAACCAGGAGGCCACCCGATGAAGCACCTGCTCTCCGCCAAGGACCTGACCCACGACGAGGCGGTCATGGTCCTGGACACCGCCGAGGCGATGGCCGCCACCCAGCGTCATGCGGTCAAGAAGCTCCCGACGCTGCGCGGCAAGACCGTGGTGAACCTCTTCTTCGAGGACTCCACCCGAACCAGGCTCTCCTTCGAGGCCGCTGCCAAGCGCCTGAGCGCCGACGTCATCAACTTCTCGGCCAAGGGCTCCTCACTGTCCAAGGGCGAGTCCCTCAAGGACACCGCCCAGACGATCATGGCCATGGGGGCGGACGCCGTCGTCGTGCGCCACTCCGCCTGCGGCGCTGCGCACCTGCTGGCCCACGCCGGCTGGATCAACGTGCCGGTCCTCAACGCGGGGGACGGCACCCATCAGCACCCCACCCAGGCCCTCCTGGACGCCATGACGCTGCGGCGCTGGTACGTTCCCGGAGCGCCCGCCACAGCGGACGGCAGCCCCTGCCCGCAGGGGCGCGACCTGGAGGGCGCCCGCCTCATCATCGTCGGTGACGTCCTGCACTCCCGGGTGGCCCGTTCCAACGTGGACCTCATGACGGCGCTCGGCGCCAAGGTCACGCTCGTCGCACCTCCCACGCTGCTGCCGGTGGGCATGGACGACTGGCCCTGCGAGGTCTCCTACAACCTCGATGAGGCGATCGAGGAGATTCAGCCCGACGCCGTCATGATGCTGCGCATCCAGCGCGAGCGCATGAGTGCCGCCGGAGGGGGCTTCTTCCCGAGTCCTGCTGAGTACTCCAGCGTCTACGGCCTCACCTCCGCCCGTCGCCGGGCCATGCCGGAGCACGCGATCGTCATGCACCCCGGCCCCATGAACCGCGGCCTCGAGATCACCGCCGAGGCCGCCGACGACCCCCGCTCGCGCATCATCGAGCAGGTCGGCAACGGAGTCTCCGTTCGTATGGCCGCTCTCTACCTCCTCCTCGCTGACGAAGGGAACCAGCTGTGACCTCCCACCTCCTGACCGGTGTCCGCCCCTACGGCGAGGACCCCACTGACATTCTCATCACCGACGGCACCATCACCGCCATCGGTCCTGACGCGGCGGCGAAGGCCCCGGCCGATGTCCAGCGCCATGACCTGGACGGCCTCGTCGCCCTGCCCGGGCTCGTCGATATCCACACTCACCTGCGCGAACCCGGAGGAGAGTCCGCCGAGACCATCTACTCCGGCACCCGCGCCGCAGCCGTCGGCGGCTACACCGCCGTCTTCGCGATGGCCAACACCACGCCCGTCCAGGACAACGCCGGTGTCGTGGAGCAGGTGCTGCGCCTGGGCCGTGAGGCCGGCTGGGTGGACGTCCAGCCGGTGGGCGCGGTCTCAGCGGGACTGGCCGGCGAGCACCTGTCCGACATGGGCGCCATGGCGACCTCCGCCGCCCGAGTGCGCGTCTTCTCCGACGACGGCAAGTGCGTCTCCGACCCCGTCCTCATGCGCCGGGCCCTGGAGTACGTCAAGTCCTTCGACGGCGTCATCGCCCAGCACGCTCAGGACCCCCGCCTCACCGAGGGCTCCCAGATGCATGAGGGCGTCGTCTCCGCCGAGCTGGGCCTGCGCGGCTGGCCGGCGGTGGCCGAGGAGTCGATCATTGCCCGCGACGTCCTGCTGGCCGAGCACGTGGGCTCGCGTCTGCACGTGTGTCACCTGTCCACTGCGGGCAGCGTCGGCATCATCCGCTGGGCCAAGTCCCGCGGCATCAATGTCACCGCCGAGGTCACACCGCACCACCTCCTGCTGACCGACGAGATGGCCCGCACCTACTCCCCGCTGTACAAGGTCAACCCCCCGCTGCGCACCGCTGAGGACGTCGAGGCGGTTCGCGAGGCCCTGGCCGATGGCACCATCGACGTCGTCGGTACGGACCACGCCCCGCACCCGCTGGAGGACAAGGACTGCGAGTGGCAGGCCGGTGCCTTCGGCATGACGGGCCTGGAGACGGCTCTGAGCGTCCTGATCGAGACGATGGTCAGCACCGGTCGCATGACCTGGCGCGACATCGCCCGGGCCATGTCCTCGACCCCAGCCCGCATCGGCCGTCTGAGCGACCAGGGTTGCGAGCTCGAAGTCGGGGCCCCGGCCAACATCACGGTGGTGGACCCCGAGGTGCGCCGCACTGTCGACGCCTCCGCCCAGTGGACCAGCTCCACCAACACCCCCTACGCGGGCATGGAGCTCCCGGGACAGGTCATGGCCACCTTCCTCCACGGCCGCCCCACCGTCCTGGACGGGGCTCCCGTTGAGGCTCCGGTCGGTTCAGCTCATGTCTGAGTCGGGTCACCGCCCAGCCGCCCTCCTCGTGCTGGAGGACGGCTGGGCCCTGCGGGGCCGCAGCTACGGGGCTCAAGGGCGCACCATCGGAGAGATCGTCTTCTCCACCGGAATGACGGGATACCAGGAAACACTCACCGACCCCTCCTACCACCGCCAGATTGTGGTGCAGACCGCGCCACACATCGGTAACACCGGGGTCAACGACGAGGATGCCGAGTCGGACCGTATCTGGGTGGCCGGCTACGTCGTACGCGAACCTGCTCGACGAGCTTCCAGCTGGCGCTCCCGCCGCGAGCTGGAGGACGACCTGCGTGACGCCGGCATTGTCGGCCTCTGCGAGGTCGACACCCGGGCCCTGACCCGGCATCTGCGTGAGGCAGGCGCCATGCGCGGCGGCATCTTCTCCGGTCAGGCCCTGCCGTCTGGCGCTACCGACCCCGGTGGCCCCAGTCAGGCCTGCATCGACATCTGCCTGGAGGCCGTGCGCAGTGAGCCGCCCATGAGCGGCCGTGCCCTGGCCGCCGAGGTGACCACTCCCTCCGGCTACATCGTCGAGCCCACCGGACCGGCCGAGGGGCACAAGCCGGTCGCGGTGCTGGCCGCCATCGACCTGGGCATCAAGTCCCGCACCCCGTGGCAGTTCGCTGAGCGCGGCGTACGTGTCCACGTCCTGCCTCAGTCCACGACTCTCTCCGAGCTCCTCGCCCTCAGGCCTGATGGTGTCCTGTTCTCCAACGGCCCCGGTGACCCGGGAAGTGCCGACGCCGAGATCAGTCTCCTGCGCGGCGTACTCGACGCGCGCATCCCCTTCTTCGGCATCTGCCTGGGCAACCAGCTCCTGGGACGTGCCCTGGGCTACGGCACCTACAAGCTCGCCTACGGGCACCGTGGTGTCAACCAGCCCGTTGTGGACCGCGCCACCGGCAAGGTGGAGATCACGGCCCACAACCATGGCTTCGCCGTCGACGCACCCGTCGACGAGCCCTCCATAGCTCCCTTCGACAACGGCCGCTACGGTCGGGTGGAGGTCTCCCACCTGGGACTCAACGACGGCGTCGTCGAGGGGCTACGGGCGCTGGACCTGCCAGCCTTCTCCGTCCAGTACCACCCCGAGGCCGCTGCCGGCCCCCACGACGCCGAGCACCTCTTCGACCAATTCATCCGCCTCATGCGGGAGCACCGCCGGGGCCAGGACCGCGAGGACAAGAACTGACATGCCTGCTCGTCCTGATATCACCTCCGTCCTGGTCATCGGATCGGGACCCATCGTCATCGGGCAGGCCTGCGAGTTCGATTACTCCGGCACCCAGGCCTGCCGCGTCCTGCGCGCCGAGGGAATCCGCGTCATCCTGGTCAACTCCAACCCGGCCACGATCATGACCGACCCCGACGTCGCCGACGCCACCTACATCGAGCCGATCACCCCCGAGGTGCTCACCACCATCATCGCCAAGGAACGGCCCGACGCCCTCCTGCCCACCCTGGGCGGGCAGACCGCCCTCAACGCCGCCATGAGCCTGGTCGAGCGCGGCGTGCTCGATGAGTACGACGTCGAGCTCATCGGCGCCTCCGCCGCGGCCATCAACGCCGGGGAGGACCGTGACGAGTTCAAGGACGTCGTCGAGCGCTGCGGCGCCGAGGTCGCCCGCAGCGTCATCGCCCACACCATGGATGAGTGCCGCGCGGGGGTCGAAGCCCTGGGCGGCTACCCGGTCGTCGTACGCCCCTCCTTCACAATGGGCGGCCTGGGCAGCGGCGTCGCCTTCAATGACGCGGACCTGCATCGCATCGCCGGGGCAGGTCTGGCGGCCTCCCGCACCACCGAGGTCCTCCTGGAGGAGTCGATCATCGGCTGGAAGGAGTACGAGCTCGAGCTCATGCGCGACACCGCCGACAACGTGGTGGTCGTGTGCTCCATCGAGAACGTTGACCCCGTGGGAGTGCACACCGGCGACTCCATCACCGTGGCCCCCGCCCTGACCCTCACCGACCGCGAGCTCCAGCGGCTGCGGGACATCGGCATCGCCGTCATCCGGGAGGTCGGGGTCGATACCGGCGGCTGCAACATCCAGTTCGCCGTCGACCCGGCCACCGGCAGGATCATCGTCATCGAGATGAACCCGCGCGTCTCGAGGTCCTCAGCCCTGGCATCCAAGGCCACCGGCTTCCCGATCGCCAAGATCGCCGCACGCCTGGCCGTGGGGTACACGCTCGACGAGATCCCCAACGACATCACCGGCTCCACCCCGGCCTCCTTCGAGCCGACCCTGGACTACGTAGTCGTCAAGGTCCCGCGCTTCGCCTTCGAGAAGTTCCGGGGCGCCGACCCCAGGCTCACCACCACCATGAAGTCGGTGGGCGAGGCCATGGCGATCGGCCGCTCCTACACCGAGGCCCTCCAGAAGGCCTTGCGCTCCCTGGACAAGAAGGGAACCGTCTTCCACTGGGACGGACCGGCCCCCAACCAGCAGCAGACCGCCGAGCTGCTGGAGTCCATCACCGTGCCCACCGAGCACCGGCTGGTTGACCTCCAGCAGGCCGTACGCGGCGGAGCCACGATTGCTCAGCTTCACGAGGCCACCCGCATCGACCCCTGGTTCCTGGACCAGATGCTGCTTCTTGAGGAGGTGGCCCAGGAGGTCAAGGGCGCATCGGCGCTCACTCCGGAAGTCCTGGCCCAGGCCAAGCGCCACGGCTTCTCCGACGTCCAGGTCGCCGCCCTGCGCGGCATCAGCGAGAACACGGTACGAGAGGTCCGCCATGCCTTCGGCCTGCGGCCCGTCTACAAGACCGTGGACACCTGCGCCGCCGAGTTCGCCTCACGCACCCCCTACCTCTACTCCAGCTATGACCTGGAGACCGAGGTGGCATCCCGCGAGCGTGAGGCCGTCATCATCCTGGGCTCGGGACCCAACCGGATCGGCCAGGGCATCGAGTTCGACTACTCGTGTGTTCACGCCGCGATGGCGCTGTCCGATCGCTACGAGACCGTCATGGTCAACTGCAACCCCGAGACCGTCTCCACCGACTATGACATCTCCGACCGGCTCTACTTCGAGCCCCTGACCTTCGAGGACGTCATCGAGATCTACGAGGCTGAGCTGGCGGCCGGCCCCGTGGCCGGTGTCATTGTCCAGCTCGGTGGCCAGACACCGCTGTCTCTGGCGGCCAGGCTGGCCGAGGCCGGGGTGCCGATTCTGGGGACAAGCCCCGAGGCGATCGACGCCGCCGAGGACCGCGAGGCCTTCGGCGTCGTTCTGCAGCGCGCCGACCTGCCCGCACCGGCGCACGGCACCGCTCTGAGCGACGAGCAGGCGCGTTCGGTCGCCCAGGGCATTGGCTATCCGGTCCTGGTGCGCCCCAGCTACGTGCTCGGCGGCCGCGGTATGGAGATCGTCTACGACGCCCAGGGACTCGACGACTATCTCCAGCGCGCCGGTCTTGAGCCCGGAGGCGTCTATGGGACCGGGCCGCTGCTCATCGACCGTTTTCTCGACGACGCCATCGAGATCGATGTCGACGCCCTGTACGACGGCAGCGAGCTGTTCCTCGGCGGGGTCATGGAGCACATCGAGGAGGCCGGTATCCACTCCGGTGACTCTGCCTGCGTCATGCCGCCCATGACCCTGTCCGACACGGAGATCGCTCGCATCCGACGCTCCACTGAGGCGATCGCCAGAGGGGTGGGCGTGCGAGGGCTGCTCAACATCCAGTTCGCCCTGGTCTCCGATGTTCTCTACGTCATCGAGGCCAACCCCAGGGCATCGCGCACAGTCCCCTTCGTCTCGAAGGCATCCGGCGTGCAGCTCGCCAAAGCGGCGGCCCTCATCATGACAGGGGAGACGATCGCCTCGCTCAGGCGCTCCGGCCACCTGCCCGAGGCCGACGCCGCCGTCACCGATCCCGATGACCCGATCGCCGTCAAGGAGGCGGTCCTACCCTTCAAACGATTCCGCACCACCGAGGGGCGCGTGGTCGACACGATCCTGGGACCGGAGATGCGTTCCACTGGAGAGGTCATGGGCTACGACGTCGACTTCCCCCGAGCCTTCGCCAAGTCCCAGGCCGGTGCCTACGGTGGCCTACCAGGAGAGGGCACGCTGTTCGTCTCGGTAGCCGACAGGGACAAGCGAGCCATCATCCTGCCGGTGGCCCGGCTCGCAGAGCTGGGCTTCACGGTCCTGGCCACCACCGGGACCGCACAGGTACTGCGCCGCAACGGGATTGACGCCATGGCGGTACGCAAGATCAGTCAGGGGGTTGGTGCCCACGGCGAGCAGACGATCGCCGGACTCATCGAGTCCGGAGCCATCGACATGGTTGTCAACACTCCCAAGGGCCAGGGAGCCCGTGCCGACGGGTACTCCATCCGCGCGGCCACCACCGGCGCCGACCGTCCCATCATCACCACCGTCCAACAGCTCCAGGCGGCGGTCCAGGCCCTCGAGGCCCAGCTGCGCGGTCCCTTCCAGGTTCGCAGCCTCCAGGAGCACATCGCCGCCCGCCGATCCCGACGAGGCTCGGCTCCCGAGACCCACCCCGTCGCCCCTGTTGAAGACAAGGAGACTCGATGAGTCCCGCAGCCTCTTACCAGCCCAGTCGTACCAGACGCCCCTTCGGCTCCCGTCTGGCCGACGCCATGGATGACCACGGCCCCCTGTGCGTCGGCATCGACCCTCACCCGAACCTGCTCGACGCCTGGGGGCTGGCCGACTCGGCCGCGGGACTGCGGGACTTCGCCCTGCGCACCATTGACGCGGTCGGAGGACACGTGGCCGCCGTCAAGCCGCAGTCCGCCTTCTTCGAGCGTCACGGCAGCGCCGGCATCGCGGTCCTTGAGGAGACCCTGGCGGCCCTACGCGACGTCGGCACCCTGTCCGTTCTCGACGTCAAGCGCGGGGACATCGGTTCCACCATGGCCGGCTACGCCCAGGCCTACCTGTCCGACGGCGCTCCTCTGGCCGCAGACTCCATCACCGTCTCGCCCTACCTGGGCTACGGGTCCCTCACTCCTGCGCTCAACCTCGCCGAGGCCAGCGGTCGGGGCGTCTTCGTCCTGGCCCTGACCTCCAATCCGGAAGGAGCCGGGGTCCAGCACGCCGTCAACGGCGACCAGGCCGTGGCCGCCGGCATCGTGGAAGGCGTGACCGCGTCCAACGCACAGGCCAGTGGTGAGGGCCGGCTCGGCTGCATCGGGCTGGTCATCGGAGCCACCATCGGCGGGGCCGTCTCCGACCTGGGAATCGACCTGCAGCGCGCCAACGGTCCGTTGCTGGCGCCCGGGGTCGGTGCCCAGGGAGCAGGGCCCGCCGAGCTGGAAGCCGTTTTCGGGGCGGCGCGCCGTCAGGTCCTGGCCTCCACCTCACGCGGGGTTCTCAAGGCGGGCCCCTCCATTGAGGCACTGCGAAAAGCCGCGTCGGCGTCTTCCTACGAGGCTGCAACAGCCCTTCGCTGAGCCTCACGGTGCTGTAGTCCGTCCCGGGTTCGGGGTGTGTGGAAGCACGAAGTAGGTTGTGGAATATGGGCTCCTGCGAATGCGAGTGCACCTGACCCGACTTATGCTCGTGGTGCGGGTCACTGGTATACGACCGGGAGGAGACACACCATGACGCTTCCAACGCTGACACCCGAGCAAAGGGCTCAGGCACTGGAGAAGGCGGCCGCTGCGCGATCGCAGCGCGCCCGTATCAAGTCCGAGCTCAAGAGCGGGGAGCTCAAGCTCTCCGAGTTCTTCACCGCCTCAGAGACAGATGATGTCCTGGGCAAGATGAAGGTCAGGGCACTGCTCGTCTCACTGCCACGTGTGGGGACCACAACAGCTGACGCCATCCTTGCCGATGTGCATATCGCCGAGTCCCGGCGGGTACGCGGACTGGGGGCGAATCAGAGGGCGGCGCTGGTGGAGCGCTTCGGTTAGGCCATCCACTCGGACGCAGGGTCGTGCCGGCAGGCCCCGATAGACCATGATGTGGCCATGACCGACGTTGCTGCCACAGACCCCTCCGTTCCTGCTCTCGCCCGCCTCACCGTTCTGGCCGGCCCCACCGCGGTGGGCAAGGGCACTGTTGTCGCGGAGCTGCGCAGACGCCATCCCAGCCTGTTCGTCTCGATCTCGGCCACCACCCGTCAACCCCGTCCCGGTGAGGTCGACGGCGTGCACTACCACTTCGTCAGCGACGAGGACTTCGACTCGCTCGTCGCCAGCGGCCAGATGCTGGAGTGGGCCCTGGTCCACGGCGTGCATCGCTACGGCACTCCCCGCGGCCCGGTTCAGGATCGGCTCAATGCCGGATGTCCTGCGCTGTTGGAGATCGACCTGGCCGGCGCCCGACAGGTGCGCCGGGCGATGCCTGAGGCCCGCCTCGTCTTCCTCGCGCCACCGAGCTGGGACGAGCTCGTCCGCAGGCTCATCGGACGCGGTACCGAAGATGCCCAGGAGCGGGAACGGCGCCTGACCACGGCACGCACCGAGCTGGACGCGGCCGGCGAATTCGACCACGTCGTCATCAATGACACCGTGGCGAGCGCCACCGCGGAACTGGAAAGACTCATGGGATTGAGCAGTTAGAATAACGTGGCTCTGAACTATCGAGATTGAACCGGAGGCATGCACATGCTCGGAACCTCTCCCCAGCCCGAGGGCATCACCAACCCGCCGATCGACGACCTTCTGGAGAAGGTCGACTCCAAGTACGGGCTCGTGGTGGAGGCCGCCAAGCGCGCCCGCCAGATCAACACCTACACCCAGCAGCTCGAGGACAACCAGTTCGAGTTCTTCGGTCCGCTGGTCGACTCCGAGGTCGGTGAGAAGTCTTTGAGCATCGCTCTGCGTGAGATCGCCGAGGACAAGCTCGAGGTCATTCCCGGGGACGTGGCCCGCGCCCGCCGCGCCGAGGCCGAGGAGGCCCGTCGGGCCGCCGAGGCCGACATGTTCAGCGATATCTCGCTGGATTCTCCGGTCTCCCTTGAGGATGGTGAGACTCCCACCAGCCTCGACGACATCCAGTTCTGAGCCGGGCTCGCCATGGACGAGCCGTACACTGCTGCGAGTCAACGCGCCGTGACCGCCTTCGAGCGGCCACGGCGCGTCGTTGTCGGCGTGGCCGGGTCGATCGCCGCCTACAAGGCCCCCTTTGTCGTTCGACTGCTGCGTCAGGCCGGGCACGAGGTCAAGGTGGTGGCCACCGAGTCGGCGCTGAGGTTCATCGGCGCTCCGGCGCTTGCGGCGGTCAGCGGCCGGACGGTATCCACCGGGGTCTTCGACGACCCGGCTGCGGTCGAGCACGTGGCCGTGGCCGAGTGGGCCGAGCTTGTCGTGGTCGCTCCGGCCTCGGCGGACCTGCTGGCGCGGGTGCGGGCAGGACGGGCCGATGACATGCTCACCGCGACGATACTGACCTGCCAGGCCCCCATCGTCCTGGCGCCGGCGATGCACACCCAGATGTGGGTCAACCCCGCCACCCAGGAGAACGTGGCCGTGCTGCGCGAGCGCGGTCTGACGGTTATCGAACCGGACAGTGGGCGCCTGACCGGCAAGGACTCCGGTGTGGGACGGATGCCCGATCCCGAGCTGATCGTGTCGCAGGCCCTGGCTGCCCTGACACAGCCCGCCGCCGGGGGCGCGGCAGCGCAGGACGCCTCGGGGGAGGGCGACAAGCGACTGGAAGGGCGGCACCTCGTCATCTCGGCCGGCGGGACACGCGAACCCATCGATCCGGTGAGGTATCTCGGAAATCGCTCCTCAGGGCGCCAGGGCTGCGCACTGGCGGCGGCGGCCGTCGAGCAGGGAGCCCGTGTCACGCTGGTGCAGGCGCACGTGGCCTGCGACCTGCTCAACGCCCTGCCTGCGCAAGTGACCGTTGTTGCTGCCGGTACCGCCTCGGACATGCTCCGAGCCGTGCGCGAGAGCGCCCGCAACGCCGATGCCGTCATCATGGCAGCAGCTGTCGCCGACTACCGGCCCGTCACCGTGGCCGCCAGCAAACTCAAGAAGCAGGTGCCCGCCGGATCGGATCACCTCAGCGAACCGGTCATGTCCATTGAGCTCACCACCAACCCGGACATCCTGGCCGGGCTGGTGAGCGACCCGCCTCGGCCCGGCCAGATCGTCGTCGGATTCGCCGCCGAGACCGGGGACGAGAACGGTGACGTGCTCTTCCACGGCAGGGCCAAGGCCCGCCGCAAAGGGGCTCACCTTCTGGCGGTCAACGCGGTGGGGGAGGAGCTCGGCTTCGGAGACGTTCCCAATGCCGTCGTCGTTTTGGATGCCCACGGCACGGAAGTGGCGCGGGGGCAGGGCAGCAAGATGGAGGTCGCCCGTCTTCTCATCTCCCTGACCGCTGACCTGGTAGACGCGACCTGACCCCCGCCTTGCGCATTTTCGTGGGTAACGCCACGACGGATCAGTTCTTGTGGTGACTACGATGGGTAGGTGAGTTCCTCCTTGCGTCTGTTCACATCCGAGTCGGTCACCGAAGGACACCCGGACAAGATCTGCGACCGTGTCTCAGATGCGATTCTCGACGCCATCCTCGAGCAGGACCCCACCGCACGCGTCGCGGTTGAGACGATGGTGACGACCGGCCTGGTGCACGTGGCCGGCGAAGTCACCACGGAGAGGGCCTACGTCGAGATCCCCGAGATCGTTCGCCAGGAGATCTCCGCCATCGGCTACACCTCCTCAGACGTCTGCTTCGACGCCCGTTCCTGCGGTGTGTCGGTGTCGATCGGGCAGCAGTCCGCGGATATCGCGGCCGGAGTCGACAAGTCGCTTGAGGCCCGCCGGGATGACACGGATATCGATCCTCTCGACCTGCAGGGCGCAGGCGACCAGGGGCTTATGTTCGGCTACGCCTGTGACGACACCGCGGCCCTCATGCCGCTGCCCATCCATCTGGCGCATCGCCTGGCGGAACGTCTGGCCGTCGTGCGCAAGCAGGGCATCGTCCCGGGACTGCGCCCCGATGGCAAGACCCAGGTGACGATCGGCTATGACGGCCAGCGCCCGGTGAGTCTGGACAACCTGGTCATCTCCACCCAGCACGATGCGGACCGCACTCGTGCCTGGCTCACCGACGCTCTGCGCACGGAGGTCATCGAGCCGGTGCTGGCCGCCGAGGCCGAGGCCGGCACCGATCTCGACACCGCCGACACCGAGATCCTCATCAATCCTTCGGGACAGTTCATCATCGGCGGTCCGGCAGGTGACGCGGGGCTGACGGGACGCAAGATCATCGTCGACACCTACGGCGGAATGGCCCGTCACGGCGGGGGCGCCTTCTCCGGCAAGGATCCCTCGAAGGTGGACCGTTCCGCCAGCTACGCCATGCGCTGGGTCGCCAAGAACGTCGTCGCAGCGGGACTGGCCAGACGGTGTGAGATTCAGGTGGCCTACGCCATTGGCTCCGCCCACCCCGTGGGCGTCTACGTGGAGACATTCGGGACGGCAACGGTTTCTGAGGAGCGCATCATGAAGGCCGTCAACGAGGTCTTCGACCTCCGTCCGGCCGCGATCGTGCGCGACCTCGATCTGCTGCGTCCCATCTACCGTGCCACCAGCTCCTACGGCCACTTCGGGCGCCCCGGCTTCAGCTGGGAGGCCACCGACCGCGTCGAGGCGCTGCGCCAGGCTGTCTGAGTCCCCTGTACCCAGATCGGGAGACTTCCGAGGGCTTGTATGGCAACCGACTACGACGACGCTGCTTCTGCCTCCGGGCAGTCCGAGGGGCCCGGGCGTGGTCATGGGGTGAGCGGGCAGGGCGAGCTGCTGGAGCTGCCGGAGCCCGGTCCGCGCACGGTGACCGTGGCCGGAGTCCACGACCCCGTGGCCAGGGTTCTCCTGGACTCCCCAGTGCCGCACCTCGACCGCACCTTCGACTACCTGGTGCCCGCGGTGTTGGCGCAGCAGGCCCTTCCCGGCACCCGGGTCATGGTTCGATTCGGCGAGCAGGAGATGCGCGGATGGATCTGGGAGCGGGGGACCACAACAACCCATATCGGTCGGCTGACTGCTCTGCGCCGAGTGGTCTCCGACCTCCCGGTCCTTCCGGAGGGCTCACGTCGTCTCATTGAGGCCGTCGCCTCCCGCTGCTGCGGGACACGCTCCGACGTCATCCGTCTTGCGGTTCCGGCCAGGCACGCCACGACTGAGAAGGCTGAGAGGGACAAGGCTCCCCTCGACCTTCCCACCTGGGAGCCGCCGTCCTCGAGCGAGCCCAGCTGGCGCCCTTACGACGGCGGCGAGGAGTACCTGAACCGGTTGGCCCACGGCGAGGCTCCACGCGCGGTCTGGTCCGCACTGCCGGCGCAGTTGCGGCCGCCCGAAGCACGTTCGTCGCGCGACGACGGTCGGCCCGCCCCGGTGGTTGAGCCGTGGCAGGTGTGCCTGGCCCGGGCCGTCCAGGCTACTTTGGCGAGCTCTCGCAGCGCCGTCATCGTGGTGGCGACAACTCATCAGGCTGAGACCCTCGCTGCCCGGCTCAGGCGCGACCTGGAGGGGGAACCGGTGGTGGTGCTCTCGGCCGAGCATGGGCCCTCACGCCGTTATCGGGCGTTCATGGCTCTGCTGCTGGGGCGAGCCCGGGTGGTTGTTGGCACCAGGTCGGCGGCCTTCGCCCCGGTGCACCGACTCGGGCTGGCGGCAGTCTGGGACGACGGGGACAACCGGCTGGAGGAGCCTCACGCCCCCTACAGCCATACGCGCACGGTCCTCGCCCTGCGCTCGACGTTGGAGAGAGCCGGCCTGCTCATCGGAGGATTCACTCGCTCCGTGGAAGCGCAATCGCTCGTCGAACAGGGATGGTGTCAGAGCCTGGCGGCTTCCCGACACGTTGTGCGCGCCGTGGTGCCTCGCGTGGCGGCTCCTGGCCCGGCTGAGCTGGACCGGGAGGGCGCTTCCGGAGCAGCCCGCATCCCGTCACTCGCCCATCGAGCACTGCGGCGCGCCCTGCAGGACGGACCAGTGCTCGTTCAGGTGCCGCGCGCCGGGTACGTGCCGTTGGTGGCCTGTGCCCAGTGTCGCTCTGCTGCTCACTGTTCGGTCTGCGGAGGCCCGTTGGCGATGGACCAACGGGGTCGCACCTCCTGCCGCTGGTGTGCTCGTACGGTGGGGCAGTGGGACTGCCCCGAGTGCGGCGGCCATGGGCTGAGGATGGCGACGGTCGGTTCCACGCGCACGGGGGAGGAGCTGGGGCGGGCCTTTCCCGGTGTCCCCGTGGTGGTCTCAGGAGCGAGGGAGGCCCACGGCGTCGTGGACCAGGTTGACAACACGCCACGCCTCGTCGTGGCCACACCCGGAGCAGAGCCGGTGGCCGAGGACGGATACCGGGCCGTCCTGCTGCTCGACGGCGGCGCACTGTCCTCACGCCCCGACCTGGGGGCAGGAGGTGAAGCACTGCGCCAGTGGTCGAATGCAGTGGCGCTGGCGGCGCCGTCGGCCCGCGTCATTCTCCTGGGCGGCCCGGATCCGGTCGCGGCGCAGGCCCTCGTGAGATGGGACCAGGCGGGCTTCGCCCGCAGAGACCTACTGGAGCGAGCTGACCTGCACCTTCCACCCGCATGGCGAGTGGCACGCCTGGACGGCCCGGTAGGCGGTGTGGAGACCCTCCTGGCTCAGGCCGAAGCCGATGGTTTTGAGGTACTGGGTCCGGTGACCCCACCACCCGTTCGCGGCCAGGTGCCCTCCGGCATGGCCAGAGCCCTGGTGCGCGCTCCGCTGTCACGCGGCAAGGCACTTGCCACCATGCTCGGGGTAAGGCTGCGTGACCGCTCTGCCCGGCGCGAGGAGCCGGTGCGTGTTGAGCTCGATCCCACCCGTTTGTGGTGAGAAGGCCTGGAAGAACTGACGAGGAATGAGACCAGCCGGCAGGGCCCTAGCCTGCGGAGCTACTCGACGTGACCGTGGCGGGCCGGGTCGTATGAGCAGTAGGGGTCGAAGTGGAGCCCGCCGTGGCACCTGGCGCCTGGAAGGGCGGCATGCCGCGGGCCAGGGAGATGAGATCTGTCAGTAGTCCTGCTGCGGTCGACTTGACGTTCCACCCCTCGCTGAGGGCGGTGACGGCCGCACCGTCGACAATGGCGATGACCATCTCCGGCTCGAGCGGGCTGTCGAGCTGGCGCAGCACACGACGCAGGGCGGCATTGAGACGTTGCCGTCCCTGGCGGTAGGCGTGTTTGACCGGTGACGCCTGGCTGGCTGAGATGAGCTGAAGATAGTGCCCGAAGTAGGCGCCATGGGCGGGAAGGGTCGCCTGCAGGATGAACCGCACCCGCTGGGAGAGGTCTGGAACACCCTTGAAGGCCTCCACCCGGTCGGCGACGTCCTCCGCGCGGGAGGCCCACAGTCCAATGTTGACCAGCCCCGCTTGATGGAGGAGATCCTCCAAGCCGTCGAAGTAATAGGTTGTCGCGGACAAGGAGCACCCGGCTCGCTTGGCGACACTGCGATGGCTGACCGCGGAAGGGCCCGACTCACGGATGATGGCGGCCGCAGCCTCAATGATGGCCTGACGTCGGCCCTCACCGCGTGGTGTCACTCGCGATACTGCTCGAGAGCCTGCGGGCACAGAGGCGTCACTACTTGCCGCCTCTCCAGCAGCATCTGCGTCGGTACTAGCCATGCTCATCATCTTACGACAATAACGCGTTGATGTCCGAAACAAGACGGTGATAATGGCTTCGTAAAGAAGCGGCCTATATCCGACTTGTCACCACATGCTCTCAGTGAGCCACTCGAGCTCAGGACTGAGCCTGATCCTCAGTCAGCTCCGACCCATGAATCATACGAGAACGGAGGATTGCCACCATGGCGATCATCGCGATCACCGTGAGATAGACCGCCGGCGCCAGGGAAGAGCCGGTGACCTTGATGAGCCAGGTGACAATGAACGGTGTCGTCCCACCAAGAAGCGCGTTGGCCCCGTTGAAGGACAGGGCGAAGCCCGAGTAGCGCACGTTGGTCGGAAAGGACTCCGCCAGGAAGGTGGCCAGTGTTCCATCATTAGCAGTCAGAGCTATAGCGAAGACAATCTCGCACAGGATCACCACTGCAAGCATGTCCGCCGCCTTCATCATGACTACGAACAACGGGATGGTGAGAACGATGAATGCGACGCAAGCGGCGATGAGCATCCGGCGGCGCCCGAAGGAGTCCGACAGGTGCCCCATGAGGAAGATCGCCGCAATGTACACGACCAGCATCACAGAGGTCGCCAGGGTGGAGGTGTCCTGGGAGAACCCGAGCTCTTCATGGGCATACGTCGGCATATACGTGAGAAGCATATAGAACGCAACTGCGTTGAGGCAGGAGACTCCGAAGGTGATGAGCGTCTCACGCAGATGGTCGCGTAGCAGCAGGCGCAGCGGCTCGGACCAGCTGGCGGTCTTCTGCTCCTGCGGCATCTCTGCCCGCATCTCCTGATATGCGGGGGAGTCCTCCAGATGCACCCGGATGTAGCGGCCGATGAGTCCCAATGGCCCTGCCAGGAGGAAGGGGACCCGCCACCCCCAGGCATTCATGACGTCATCGCTGAGAACCGAGAACATCCCAGTGACCATGAGAGAGCCGGCAAGTAGACCACAAGCGGTGGAAGCGGGAACCAGAGACGTGTATATCCCGCGGCGCGACGGAGGGGCATACTCTGCCAGGAAGGTTCCAGCGCCTGCATACTCGCCCGATGCGGAGAACCCCTGGATCATTCGCAGGACAAGCAGGCCGATGGCACTTGCCATTCCGATAACTGAGTATGTGGGAAGAAACCCGATGAAGAACGTCGACCCGGACATGATGAGAATCGACCAGGACAGTGCCCAGCGGCGCCCCCAACGGTCACCCCAGGCCCCCCATACAACAGCTCCGATAGGACGCAAGATGAATGATATTGCAAATACTGCATATGTCAAGAGAAGCTGCACCGATTTGTCCGCCTCCGGGAAGAAGGTGTGACCCATGACGGTGACCAGGTATCCGTACGAGGCATAGTCGAACCACTCAATGAAGTTGCCAATGAAGCTCGCTTTCGCTGCGCGCCTCAATGCGAGACTTCGTACTGAATCCAGGTGATGGTCGTTCGTGCTTCCTGAGTGGACGGTATTCATAACCTATGGCTCCGGCTCGGTGGATGTCGACGATGACGTGATAATGCCCCTGAAGAGACGTTAGTAATTATACATGTGATCCCGTCCGCCTGCAGGAAGTTGACGCAGACGGACAGGATCACATGATCATCAGGCCTTGGAGGGGCGTGACTTTCGAGAAACGGCATCCACGACGATCGGGGCGAGGCCCCCGCCAACAATGAGCAGTCCTCCGATGATTCCCATAGGGCTGAGTTGCTCTTTCCAGATGAGAAGGCTGCACACAATGACGACCGCACACTCCCAGTAAGAGATCGTCGAGTACTCCACTGCAGGCAGGTTGCGTCCTGCAACAACCAAGAATCCCAGCGCGAAGAGGCCGCAGACGAGGAAGAGGACCACTGCCCACATCCAGTTGGCGGCCGTGAAGGAGGCGACCCCATGCCAAGGACGCAAGACAATGGACATCGCCAGCGTCGCGCAGGCGGCCCAGAAGAAGTTCCAGACACCGCGGACAACTGAATCGACATCCTTGCGGTACCCGTAGAAGAACAGGGCCAGGCCATAGAAGACGCCTGACAAGAGTCCTAAAAGGTCTCCCAGGCTCTTCTGTGGAAACTTAGGATTCCCGGTTGACAGATCCAGTCCGAAAGTCAGGCTCCCGTTCTTGATGTCGATGATGCCAATGGTCAGCAGCATGCCTAGGAACACAAGGGACAGGAAGACCCCAGAGAGCACACTGATCTTCTCTTTTCGGAAGATACGTGCGAGCAACGCACAGAACAGGGGTCCAGTGTAGATGAGAAAGACGGCATTGGTCATGGTCGTCATCAACGTCGAGGAGATGTAGCAGCCCAGGGACAGGCCGATGCTCACTCCTCCCAGGATCACGGTGGTGCTCAAACGGGTGCGGCGGAACAGGCCAACCTTCCGGGTGAGGATGAGGATGAGGATGAGGATGAATCCGAGCAGTCCGACGCTCATGCGGCCGAAGGCCAGGAACGATCCGATGACGGACTTGTCGGCATGAGCGAGGCCGGCGGTCGCGCCGCGACTGATGGTGCCGACGAGCCCCATCCCAGTGGCGGAGAGAAGCATGGCAATGGCGCCAAGCTTCTTGTTCATCACGTACTCTGTGACAGAGGATTCAGCGGACGAAGTCTGTGACATGGCAGTTGAGTCTCCTGAGTTCTCCCCCCGGCGTGCGCGACGGATCGGCATCCTTGCCGAGTCTTACGCGGTCAGGTGGACCTTCCCAGTCCTATGCAGCGTCCACTGACCGCGCTACGAAGAGCAGAGCCGGGAACAGTGCGGGGCGGTAGCCCGGTCCATGAGCCACCGCCCCGCACCCCTGAGATCAGACCAGAGTCGGGTCAGCGACCTGGTTGGGGAAGTAGTCCTCGCAGCCCCCCTCGCGGTGGACGTCCGCCGTTGCGCAGTGGAGACCACCGCCGAAGGCGTAGGCGTCACGGAAGGGAACCGGGATGACGTTCATGCCCAGCTTGTCCATCTGCTCCATCTGGTGGACCTCGCTGGCCTCGACGCACACGGTCTTGTGGTCGATGACGAGGCAGTTCATGGACAGCCAGACGGAGGAGTAGCACAGCGGCGGCGGAACCTCGTGGGCCGGGGGAGCCGCGTCAACGATCCGCCAGTCGTTGGCCTCAAAGATCTTGCGCTGCTCCTCGGGCAGGCGGCGGTGCGGGTTGTTGATGATGAGCCCGGGCCGCAGCGGCACGAAGGTGGCGTCGATGTGAATCGGGTAGGGGTCGCCGGGGAAGTTCACCGCGTGCACCCGCAGGTCCGGGTAGTAGCGCTTGAACCACTCCATCGCCTTGCGGTTGGTGGTCAGACCGTGCTGGATGAACAGGTCCTTACCCACACGCATGACGTCGGCGGCGTCCCACATCGGCTCGACCTCGGTGGTCACGAAGTCCTTGGCGGCGGTGCGCTCGAGACGCTCCTCCAGGGAGATCCGCTCGTCGTAGTAGTTATGCTTGTAGGACTTGTCCGTCAGCCGAGGACGGGGGGCCTGGGTCCACTTGAACTCCGGGTCCTCCTCGAAGTACTGGTTCATGAGGGGCCAGTAGGCGAGGTACTCGAAGTAGCGGCAGCGGAACGAGTTGGCCGATGCCATGATCTCGTCACCGATCGTCAGCAGGATGTCGCGCGGGGGCATCTGGGTGAAGCCCGACTCCGTGCGGAAGTCAGGCGTCTGGATGGCCTGGTTCCACTGCAGCGGCGTGGGGCGGTCCACCTTGACGCCCAGACCCTCGAGGATCTTGACGTAGTTGTCGAGCTGCTCGTTGGCGGCCTCGACGGTGGCGGTGGGACGGGGGCCCCACATGCCGCGCATCTCGGAGTCGATCGGCACCTTCTCGGAGGTGGCGGGTTCCTCGGGAGGAATAACCGAGAAGTCGGCACGTCCGACGATGACGTGCTTGAGCGGGTCGAAGTCGTTCCAAGAGTTGACGATCTTCGTCATGAGTAAGTCACTCCTTTGTGCTCGATGTGTGGTGCGTGAATGAAGACAGGTCATGTGTCTATGGTTCAACACTGTTATTCTACTCTGAAGGAACCGAGAAAGCGGCCGTAGGAGTATCTGAATATAAGAATGATTGCTGAACCGCGGCACGGTCATTACTGGTTGACGGCGCTCACCACCTCCTTGAAAGACCGATGCCGTTGCGCCGGTCAGGCCCTGCGAATGCGAGTGTCGAGCTGCTCGGGAATCGGAGGATGGATATCGTCGGGTCCTCCATAGTTACCTCCGGGAGTCACGATAGTTCCTGCCAGACCCTCAATGATGGCGACAGCGTCCTCAAGACGTCCGATTGCCGCCATGTCGCCAGTCAGCTCAACAAATCGGCACACCGCCTCAACCTTTGGCCCCATGGACCCGCTGGGAAGTCCCATGGAACGCAGCTCTGCCGGCGTGGCCCGCGGAACCTGTTTCTGGTTCTCGGTTCCGAAGTCCTTAAACACTCCATCAACGTCCGTGAGGATGAGAAGTGCATCGGCCTCGAGCGCCTCAGCCAAGACGGAGGCGGTGAGGTCCTTGTCGATAACGGCCTCAATGCCCTTGAGCTTTCCCTCCTCGCTGCGGACGACGGGAACACCGCCACCGCCGGAGCAGACGACGATCGCGCCGGCGTCCAGCAGCGAGCGCACCAGGCGGGTCTCAATGACGCGCTGCGGCATGGGGGAGCCGACGACACGGCGGTAGTGCTCGCCGTCGGGCTTGACCACCCAGCCCCGCTCCTCAGCCAGCTTCTCGGCCTCCTCCTTGGTGTACACCTCACCGACGAACTTAGTGGGGTTGGAGAAGGCGGGGTCGCCGGCCATCACCAGGGTCTGGTTGACCATGGCGGCCACGTGACGCCCCGGCAGGGCGTTCTGCATGGCCTGCAGCAGCCAGTAGCCGATCATGCCCTGGGTCTGGGCGCCGAGGGTGTCGAAGGGGTAGGGCTCGGAGAGGCGCTCGTCATTGGCGGACTGCAGGGCCAGGACACCCACCTGGGGACCGTTTCCGTGAGTCAGGACCAGCTCGTGCTTCTCCGCCAGCTTGGCCAGCTCGTGGGCCGCGATCTCGACATTACGGATCTGGGTGCTGGCGTCAGGCTTCTCCCCCCGACGCAGCAGGGCATTTCCTCCGAGTGCGACAACGATTCTCACGATTCAGTCCCACTCTCCGAGGGTCGCGACCATGACGGCCTTGATGGTGTGCATACGGTTCTCGGCCTGGTCGAAGGCGACGTTGCGCTCGGTCTCGAAGACGTCGTCGGTCACCTCCAGGCCGTCCATGCCGGTCTTGGCGAAGATGTCCTCACCCACCGTGGTGTTGCGGTCGTGGAAGGCAGGCAGGCAGTGGAGGAACTTCACGTCCGGGTTGCCGGTGGCCTCCACCAGCTTGGCGTTGACCTGGTAGGGCGTGAGCAGGGCGATGCGCTGGTCCCAGACCTCCTTGGGCTCACCCATCGAGACCCACACGTCGGTGTAGAGGAAGTCGACGCCCTTGACACCCTCGGCGGTGTCGTCGGTGATGAGGATGCGGGCGCCGCTCTTCTGGGCCAGCTTCTCGGCCTGAGCGACCACCTCGGCAGAGGTCTGCAGATCCTTGGGAGCCACCATCCGCACGTCCATCCCCATGAGCGCCGCCGAGATGAGCAGCGAGTTGGCGACGTTGTTGCGGGCATCCCCGAGGTAGGCGAAAGAGATCTTCTCGATCGGCTTGTCGGTGTGCTCCAGCATGGTCAGCTGGTCAGCGAGCATCTGGGTGGGGTGCCACTCGTCAGTCAGTCCGTTCCACACCGGCACGCCCGAGAGCTCGGCCAGGGCCTCGACGTGCTCCTGCTTCTTGCCACGGAACTCAATGCCGTCGTAGAAGCGGCCCAGGACCCGGGCGGTGTCCGCCACGGACTCCTTGTGCCCCATCTGGGAGCCGGAAGGGTCGAGGTAGGTGACCTGTGCGCCCTGGTCGTAGGCAGCCACCTCGAAGGAGCAGCGGGTGCGCGTCGACGTCTTCTCGAAGATGAGGGCGATGTTCTTACCGGTCAGTCGCTTCACCTCGCGGCCGGACTTCTTGTCCTCCTTGAGCTGGGCGGCCAGCTGAAGCAGACTGTTCCACTCCTCGGCAGTGAAGTCGAGCTCTTTGAGGAAACTGCGGTTGTGCAGGGGGTGGGTCATGAGGATTCCTTCGTCCGGTATGTGGGTGTGCTAACAGTTCTTCTTAGGTGCCGGCCAGGGCCGACTCAGGCAAGTGGGTCCCGCAGGGTTGGGCAGCTCATGCAGTGAGGACCGCCGCGACCGCGACCGACCTCCGAGCCGGGGATGGTCAGGACCTCGATGCCATGGGAAGTAAGGTAGTCGTTGGTGTTGACGTTACGTTCATAGGTGACGACGACACCGGGGGCGATGGCCAGGGAGTTGGAGCCGTCGTCCCACTGCTCACGGGCGGCGGCCATCGAGTCCTGGGGCGTGATGAGGACGTTGAGCTCACCAACGCCCAGGGCCTGGGCGATGATACGGTACATGTCCTCGGGGGCGTTGCGCGTGACGCTGATCTGCTTGTCGCCGTCCGGGCGCAGCGTGAGCGTCGACAGCTTCCCCATCCCGCCGTAGATGGTGAACGTGCCAACATCGACCATGGTCATCACCGTGTCGAGGTGCATCTGGGCGCGCGTCCGATTCATCTCGACGGCGACGATCTGGTTCGCCTTGCCTCCGGCGAAGAGCCGGCTGGCGAGCCTCTCGATGCCCTGCGAGGTGGTGCGCTCGGAGACTCCGACCAGAACGGCGCCGTTGCCGATGATCTGGACGTCTCCACCCTCGACGGTGGCGGGGCCGGCCTGCGTGCCCTCGGACCACACGGGGAACTCGGAGCCCGCGAATCGGGGGTGCCAGCGGTAGATCGCCTCGTAGTTGATGGTCTCGCGCTTCCGAGCCGGCATCATCATCGAGTTGATGGACACCCCGTTGTAGATCCAGCAGGACGTGTCGCGAGTGAAGAGGTGGTTGGGCAGAGGCGGCAGAAGCAGGTCGTCGTCGCCCATGGAGGCCAGCACGAGCGAGTCCGGGCAGGGGGTGCGCTCGAGCAGCTCGGCCTTCGTGATCCCGGCGATGAGCACCTCGGCCAGCTCAGCTCCGGACAGCCCGTCGGTCAGGGCGCGCAGCGGCTCGGTGGCGCTGGGGCCGTTGGTGTTCTCGTTGACGACCCGGTCCAGGACGTAGTCCCTGGCCTCGGGAATCTCCAGGGTCTGAGCCAGAAGGTCACTGAGGTAGAGCACCTCGACGTCGCGACCGGTCAGGACTCGCGCGAACTGGTCGTGCTCCTCCTGGGCCCGTTCAAGCCACAGGACGTCGTCGAACAGGAGGTGGTCCTTGTTCTGCGGAGTGAGCCGGAGCATCTCGTTACCAGGCCTGTGCAGGATGACCTGGCGAAGCTTCCCGATTTCGGAATCTACGGAGAATTCCATGACTCCCTCTCTGACACAGCACCGTGTCGTTGACCTGGATCATGACGCGCATCGTGCGCTCTGGCTAACGAAGTGGTACGACCGTACCGGATTGGTACGACCGTACCAGAACCGTTGACGGTTGAAAACCTCCTGGTAGGAAGAAGTTCAGAGCACGTTGATCAAGCGGCCATCGTCGAGACGTGATGTTGCTCCCACCAGGCACTTCGCCACTTTCGGAGCTGCTCTCGAACGCCTCTGGCCTTCGACCGGGGCGGCCCAGCATCAGTAGATGACTTACAAACGTCAGAGGAGTTCCGGCCCGGTCGGGGTCACCTGCCGACCCCGACGGCGCAGGCATGGGACGATGCCGGATGTGAATACGCTGATCCCGGCTCTCAGGACCGCCGCCTCCTCCGACTCCGTGAGCGCCGTCGTCCTCGACTACGGCAACGTCCTGTACGCCTGGGAGCCCATCGCGGCCGTCGCCGGATATGTCTCGGCCGACGCCTGGGAGGAGTTCGTGGTCGACGGCGGGTTCCTGTCCTGGAACGAGCGCCTGGACCGGGGGGAGCCCTTCGACCAGGTGCTCACCGACTACGCCCGAGCCCACCCCGACCGCCCCGACTGGGCGGAGATCCTCTCCTTGTACCGCGAGCGCTTCGCCGCCTCACTGACCGGCCCCGTTCCTGGGATGGAGGCCCTGCTCGACGAGCTCCTTGAGGAAGGCGTGGCGCTGTACGGGCTGACCAACTTCGACGCCGAGCCCTTCGAGGCGGCCAGGCTCCTGGTTCCCCAGCTCGAGCGCTTCGTCGGTGTCGTCGTCTCCGGGCGCGAGCACCTGGCCAAACCGGACCCCGCCGCCTTCGAGCTCCTGCTGAGCCGTTACCGCCTCCAGGCCCCCAGTACTCTGTTCATCGACGACTCGCCGGTCAACATCGAGGCGGCCGGCCGGCTGGGGCTTCGCACCCATCGCTTCACCGGCTCAGGACGGCTGCGCTCCGAGCTCATCGCCTTGGGGCTGCTCCCCACGCCGGGCCGGTGCTGAACCCCGCACTGGGTGACTTCGAGCCTTAGACTCGGGCGCATGCGTGTGCTTTTCGCCGGAACCCCCGAGGCCGCCCTGCCCACCCTGGAGGCCCTCATCGCCAGCGAGCACGACGTCGTCGGGGTCCTGACCCGGGCGGACGCCCGAAAAGGACGCGGCCGGACGCTGCACCCCTCACCGGTGGCGGCCACGGCTCGCGGCGCGGGGCTCGACGTGCGCACCCCGGCCACCCTCAAGGGCGAGCAGGCCGGCGACGTGCGCGACTGGGTGCGCGCCCTGAGGGCCGACGTCGCCGTCGTGGTCGCCTACGGTCGCCTGGTCCCGGCCGATCTGCTGGACGTGCCTGAGCACGGCTGGTTGAACCTGCACTTCTCGCTGCTGCCCGCGTGGCGCGGAGCCGCGCCGGTCCAGCGGGCGGTCATCGCCGGTGAGGAGGTCACCGGGGCCTGCGTGTTCCGGCTCGAGGAGGGGCTTGACACCGGTCCCGTCTACGGCCGAGTCACCGAGGCCATCAGTGGTCGGGATACCAGTGGGGACCTGCTTGAGCGGCTGGCGCGCGCCGGGGCGCCCCTGGTCCTCGACGTGCTGCGCTCCGTTGAGGACGGCAGCGTGCGCCCCGAGCCGCAGGATGACGCGCTGGCCACACTGGCACCCACGCTCTCCTCCGCCGACGGCCGGATTCGCTGGGAGGATCCGGCACTGAGCATCGACCGCCGGATCCGGGGTGTCAGTCCGGCGCCGGGCGCCCACACCACATATCAGGGGGCACGGTTCCGCCTGGGGCCGGTCACCGCGGTCCCGGAGGTCACCGATCTCCTGCCCGGTCACCTGCGCGCCACCAAGCACGAGGTTCTCGTGGGAACCGGGGACTGCGCTGTCCGTCTGGGGCAGGTCGCGCCCGCCGGGCGCAGGTGGATGCCCGCCGATGCCTGGGCCCGGGGATCGCGACCGGAGGCGGGGACCGTCCTGGGGGCCGCGTCTGCGATGAACGACGACGGTGAGGCAATGAGCTGATGGGGGAGCGATCGGCACGCCGGGGCGCATCGGGCGGCCACAACGAGAACCGGCGAGGCGCAGGCCGCGGGCGGGGCGACGCGCCCGGCAGACGCCGGGAGCACCGCGGCAGGCGGCGTGAGCGCGGCGGTCCTCACCAGGGCCGGCGCGCCTTCAAGCAGGACGGCCCGCAGGCGGGTGCGTCGGCGCGCCCGGCGCGGGGCCGATCAGGCTCGGCGCGTCAGGTGGCTCTGGAGGTACTCACCCGTGTTCGCCGCGATGACGCTTTCGCCAATCTTCTCCTGCCCGAGCTGTTGGAGGCCGCCGACCTGGATCGGCGCGACGCCGGCTTCGCCACCGCTCTGACCTACGGGACCCTGCGGCTTCGGGGGCGCTATGACGCCATGATCGCTGCCTGTACGGCCCGTCCCCTGGAGCGCATCGACGTGGCCGTGCTCGACGTCCTGCGCCTGGGGGCCCACCAGCTCATGGGGATGAGGGTTGCCCAGCACGCCGCTGTGAGCACCACCGTGGATTTGGCCACCACCTCCTGCGGGCGCGGCGCAGCCACCTTCGTCAACGCGGTCATGCGTCGGCTCAGTGAGCGGGACCTGGACTCCTGGATGGCGGTGCTGCGCCGGGACGCACCCGATGAGACGGCCGCTCTGGCCCGCACTCAGTCGCACCCGGAGTGGATCGTCAAGGCGCTGCGCCAGGCCCTGGCCACTCACGGCCGCAGCGGCGATGAGCTCGAGGCGCTCCTGGCGGCGGACAACGTCGACCCCGAGGTGGTGCTGTGCGCCAGGCCCGGCCTCATCGCCCCAGAGGCGCTGGCCAAGGTCGCTCGCAAGGCCGACCGGGCCCACGACGTCGAGCCGCGACCGGGCAGGATCAGTCCCCTCGCCGTCGTCATGGTCGGGGGAGACCCGGGCCGGATCGAGGCGATCCGCGACTCGCGGGCCGGGGTTGAGGACGAGGGCAGCCAGCTGGTGGCGCTCATGGCGGCGCATGCTCCCCTCGAGGGCCGCGACGAGCACTGGCTGGACCTGTGCGCCGGGCCCGGCGGCAAGGCCGCCCTGCTCGCGGCGAGGGCCGCGCAGACGGGCGCCCGTCTGCTGGCCAATGAGGTCAGCCCCCACCGGGCCGACCTGGTGCGCTCCGCCCTGCGCGCCATCGCGCCGGACGTGGCCAGGGTGCGATGCGGCGACGGACGCGACCTGGGCCGTGATGAGCCCGGCGCCTACGACCGGGTCCTGGTCGACGCCCCCTGCACGGGCCTCGGATCACTGCGCCGTCGCCCCGAGGCCCGTTGGCGCCGAGAGCCGGGGGACGTCACCGTCCTGGCCGAGCTTCAGCGCGAGCTGCTGGCCAGCGCGCTGCGCGCCGTGCGGCGAGGGGGAGTGGTGACCTACGTGACCTGCTCCCCGCACACCCTGGAGACGAGTCTCGTGGTGCGTGACGTGACGCGCCGTCTGGAGCGCGAGGGCCTGCGCACTGAGTCCCTGCACGCCGGGGACGTCGCCACCCGTCTGGCCCCGCAGCCACCGGCCGGAGCTGACCGGGAGACGCTTCAGCTGTGGCCCCACCTCGACGGTACCGACGCCATGTTCTGCGCCTTGCTGCGCCGCACCAGCTGACCGACCACCCGCACCAGCGCATCATGAGGAGCATCCCGATGACGGCCATCCACCCCTCGATCCTCAACTGCGACATCGCCCACCTGGCCGACGAGCTCGACCGGGTCACGGGAGACGACGGCGCCCGAGGCGCCGACGGGATCCATGTCGATGTCATGGACAACCACTTCGTACCCAACCTGTCCTGGGGGCTGCCGGTGGTCGAGGCGGTGCTCGCCCACTCCTCGCTGCCTGTGGACGCCCACCTCATGATCCGCGACGCCGACCGCTGGGCACCGGCCTACGCCGAGGTCGGTTGCCAGATCGTCACCCCCCATGCCGAGGCCACGACGGCGCCGGTGCGTCTGGCGCGCGAGCTCCACCGGCTCGGCGCCGGCGCGGGCATCGCCCTGAGACCCGCCACCCCTTTGGAGGCCGTCGCCGATGTGCTGGGGGAGTTCGACCTCCTCCTGCTCATGACCGTGGAGCCGGGCTTCGGAGGCCAGTCCTTCATCGAGTCGATGCTGCCCAAGATCCGTCGGGCTCGCGAGCTGGTCGGCGCCAGAGGGCTCGATCTGCGCGTGCAGGTCGATGGCGGCATCACCATCCAGTCCATTGAGCGCGCGGCCGAGGCCGGGGCGGATGTCTTCGTCGCCGGCTCAGCGGTCTACCGGGCCGACGACGCCCTGGCCGCCATCTGCCAGCTGCGTGAGGTGGCCTCCTCGCACCGCCATGACACGTGCAGCGGCCGTTGACGACGCTACGGGGGCACTGACCGTGGCTGGAATCGACACCCCGCTAGAGGAGAGGCTCGTGATGCAGATGTGGCAGCCGGTACGTAGAGCCACGTCGTCTCACGAGGCTTGTGGGAAACCTCAAAGGTGCTCGAGGGGCGAGGAGCGCCTTTGTGAGGCCCCCGTTATGCCGCCCTATCACTGGGGTCTCGACTGTTACACCAACGCAACTCTTGGTCTTTGTGAGGTTTCCACAAATGGAATGTGGTGCCCTGACCACGTAACGTCGGTGTCCAGTGGAGCTGCCCCTCGACGACTGCAGGGAAGGCGCGGATCCACCCCGCAGGCCCGAGGAGGGCCCGCCGTCAGCCCGGCACCGTCCAGGTAAGTCCAGGTAAGGAGACTCTTGGTGACCCTCTCCCGCATCCTCATCGCCAACCGTGGCGAGATCGCACTGCGTATCGTGCGAACCACCCGCGATCTGGGGGCGACGTCGATCCTTCCGTACACGCCCGAGGACCTGATGAGCCCCGCGGCAGAACTTGCCGACGAGGCCTACGCGCTGCCTGAGGGATCGTCCTACACCGACGCGGCGGCGCTGCTCGAGATGGCACATGCCACCGGCGCCGACGCCATCCACCCCGGTTACGGGTTCCTGTCCGAGGACGCTGACTTCGCCCGCTCCGTCATCAATGCCGGTATCACCTGGGTCGGGCCCTCGCCTGAGGCCATGGATGCCCTCGGGGACAAGATGAGCGCCCGGGCCACCGCCGAGCGGGCCCAGGTCGCCCCGGTGCCGGGCATCACCGACTCGGTCACCGACGCCGAGACCGTCATCGCCTTCGCCGCCGCCCATGGCTACCCGGTGGCCCTGAAGCGCACTGACGGCGGTGGCGGGCGTGGCATCACCGTCCTGCACAACGACGACGAGGTCAGGGCCACCCCGGCCTTCGAGTCTGCGGCGCAGGGCGGCGGAACCCTCATCCTGGAGCGGTTCGTCACGGCCGCACGCCATATCGAGACTCAGTGCGCCCGCGACTGCCACGGCGGGTTCGCCGTGGTCTCCACCCGCGACTGCTCCCTGCAGCGACGCAACCAGAAGCTCCTCGAGGAGGCTCCGGCCCCTTTCCTGCCTGAGGGCGTTCACGACCGTCTCATTGAGGCCTCCCGTCGCCTCCTGGAGACGGTCGACTACGTCGGGGTGGCCACCTGCGAGTTCCTCCTGACTCCCGAGGGCGATGTCTGGTTCCTGGAGGTCAACCCCCGTCTTCAGGTGGAGCACTGCGTCACTGAGGAGGTCACCGGCACCGATCTGGTCGAGGTCCAGCTGCGCATCGCCGAGGGCGGTCACCTCGGGCAGGTCAACGAGCCCCGAGGTCACAGCCTCGAGCTGCGCATCACCTGTGAGGACCCCACGCGCGGTCTGGCCCCCTCCACCGGCGCCATCACCCGCCTGCGCTGGCCGGCCGGCCCCGGGATCCGCATCGAGTCCGGAGTCACCGAAGGCGATGTCGTCACGCCCTTGTTCGACCCGATGCTCGCCAAGATCATCGTCACCGGCGCCAGCCGGGAGCAGGCCATCGCCCGAGCCCGGCGCGCCCTGCGGGAGACGGTGGTCGAAGGCGTCACCGTGTGCACCGCCCTGCACGCCGAGGTCCTCACCCGCCCCGACTTCACCGCACCCGACAGCGCCGGGCGGCTGGCCGTGACCACGCGGTGGATCGAGAAGGAGGTGCTGCCCGATCTCGACGACGCCACGGCGACGTCGCAGGCCGACGGCTCCTCGGAGACGGCCGCCAACCCGCGCACCCGCTCCAGCTACATCATCGAGCTCAACGGCCGCCGCATGCAGTTGACCCTGCCCGACGGGATCCTCGCCCCCTCCAACCCGGCGCGAGGCTTCAGCTCCCGCAGCAACCGGGCCCAGCCGCTGCGCGGCCGTTCGGGCGGGACCCGCTCACCTCGAGGCGCAGCTCCCGGTGATACCGGGACCGCCGGCAGTGAGCCCGGCGTCATCGCCGCCCCTATGCAGGCCATCGTCACCCGTATCTGTGTGGAGCCGGGCCAGCGGGTCTGTCAGGGCGACCTGCTCGTGGTCCTGGAGTCCATGAAGATGGAGAACTACGTCCACGCACCCAGCGACGGCACCATCTCGGAGATCCCCGTCAGCGCCGGACGCACCGTCTCGGCCGGCGACGTCCTGGTGCGCATGCACACCCCCGAGAACGGCTCCGAGGAGGCCTGAACCGTGACCACCGATCCCCTCTCCGGCCCCGGAACACCTGCCGAGACACCGGCCCAGGGAAGCACCATGGCCGACTCGGTCGCCACCACCGCCTTCCGCCAGCGCATCGCCCGCGTCGACCGGGAGGCGGAGGAGCGCGCCGCCGCCCGTCAGCACGCCAAGGGCAAGCGCACCGCCCGCGAGCGCATCAACGACCTGCTCGACGACTCCACCTTCCTGGAGATCGGCCGCTACACCGGTTCGGGCGCCGGCGACAAGGCCCGACCCTCAGGCGTCGTCACCGGCTTCGGTCAGATTGACGGCCGGCAGGTGGCCGTCTACTCCCAGGACTTCTCCGTCTCCGGCGGCGCCCTGGGCACCATCGAGGGGGACAAGATCGTCCGCCTCCTGGACGACGCCCTGCGCCTGCGCATCCCCGTCATCGGGCTCATCGACTCCGGTGGCGCCAAGATCCAGGAGGGCGTGGGTGCCCTGCGCCAGTACGGACGCATCTTCAACCGCACCTGCGCCGCCTCCGGGCTGGTCCCGCAGATCAGCGTCATCCTGGGCCCCTGCGCCGGTGGCGCCGTCTACAGCCCGGCCCTGACCGACTTCGTCATCGCCACCCGCCAGGCCTCCCACATGTTCGTCACCGGCCCCGATGTCGTACGCGCCGTGACCGGTGAGCAGATCAGCGCCGAGGACCTCGGCGGTGCGAAGATCCACGGCTCGGTCTCCGGCGTCGTCCACTACGTGGCCGACGATGAGGAGGACGCGCTGGGGCAGGTCCGCACCTTCCTGGCCTACCTGCCCTCCTCGGCCGAGGTCAGTGCCCCCCTGTACGCCTACGACGACGCCGACGCGCAGGCCGACGCCGAGGCTGCCCGCAGCGTCGGCGAGATCGTCCCGGCCTCCACCCGGCAGGCCTACGACGTCGTCGAGGTGGTCTCAGCCGTCGTCGACCATGGCGAGCTCGTCCAGGTCCAGGAGGAGTTCGCCACCAATGTCGTGGTCGGCTTCGCCTGCTTCGAGGGCCGCCCGGTGGGGATCGTCGCCAACCAGCCGCTGGTGGACGCCGGCACCCTGGACGTCGACGCCTCCGAGAAGCTCGCCCGCTTCGTGCGCTTCTGCGACGCCTTCGGACTGCCGGTGGTCACCTTCGTCGACGTCCCCGGCTACCGTCCCGGAGCCGAGCAGGAGCACGCCGGCATCATCCGCCGCGGCGCCAAGGTCATTAACGCCTACGCCACCGCCACCGTGCCACTGGTGACGATCGTCCTGCGCAAGGCCTACGGCGGCGCCTACATCGTCATGGGCTCCAAGGCCATCGGCGCCGACCTCAACTTCTGCTGGCCGGGGGCCGAGATCGCCGTCCTGGGCGCCACCGGTGCCGTGGGCATCATCCACCGCCGCGACCTGGCCAAGGTCCGTGATGAGCAGGGGGAGGAGGCCGCCGCCGCCGAGCACGAGCGGCTCGTGGCCGAGTACACCGACGCCGTCATCAACCCCGACAAGGCCGTGGCCATCGGAGAGATCGACGCCGTCATCGCCCCCGAGGACACCCGCAACGTCATCGTCGACTCACTGGCCGCCCTGCGTGCCAAGAACGACGCCCGTCCCGAGTCGCCCAAGAAGCATGACAACATCCCCCTCTGACCCCGGCTCCGAGTCCCACTCGCCGCCGCTTTCACCGCGTTCACCCCGTTCCCCGTCTTCACCTGACCTCAGTTCTGGTAACCGTTCCGAGACCACCGACCACGCCGTCGCAACACCGAAGGACACCACTACCGTGCACACGAACTCGCAAGCCCCCAGCCCCGCGACCACCATCGCTGAGCGCCTGAGCGGAGGCGAGCCCTACATCATCACCTTCGGAGGACAGGCCACCCCCTGGCGCCAGACGCTGGCCGACCTGGTCTCCCTGGACCGCGCCCTGGCCGATGACGTCGTGGCGGTCGACCGGGCCGTGGCCGAGCGCCTGGCCCCCGTGGCCACCGACCTGCTCACCGTGACCCCGCGCGGCTCGAGGCTCCTGGACGACGAGGCCGCTCCGGTCACCCCCCAGCACCGCACCACCGCCGACGGCGCAGACGTCTCCGTGCCAGGCATCCTCATGGCCCAGCACGCCGCCCTGGCCTCCCTACCCGGCGCCGGTATCGACCCGGCCGCCCACGCCCCGGTGAGCGCCATCGGCCACTCCCAGGGCGTCCTGGGCGTCAGTCTCCTCCAGGCCGTGCAGGCCGGCGAGCGCGAGAGCGTCATCGAGGTTCACGCCATCGCCCGCCTCATCGGTGCGGCGGCCACTCGCACCACCCGCCGCCTCGACCTGGGCACCGTGGGGGAGTCCACCCCGATGCTCTCGGTCCGCGGCGTGACCCGCAGCGTGCTCGACGCGGTCCTGGCCCGGGTCCCCGGCTCCGAGCGGATCTCCGTGGGCGTGACCAACGGCCGTCAGGCGCACATCCTCTCGGGGCGCCCAGCCGACCTCGAGAGCGTTGTCACCGCGCTGGAGGCGGCCGCCGCCCGCAGCGCCAAGGCCCGCAAGGACCGCCGTCGCGGTGGCGCCGTGCTGGCCCCGGTCACCGAGTTCCTCACCACCTCGGTTCCCTTCCACACCCCGCTGCTCGCCGGTGCCGTCGACGACGTCGCCGCCTGGGCGGCCACCTGCGGCCTGAACGAGAAGCTCGCCCGCGAGCTGGCCACCGCCGTGCTCATTGACCCGGTCGACTGGCCCGGCCTGGTCACCGGGGCCCTCGCAGCCGGATCGGACGCCCCGGTGCGCACCGTCCTGGACCTGGGACCGGGCAATGTCCTGGTTCGTCTCACCGAGGGCGTCGTGGCCGGTACGGGAACCACCGTCGTGCCCGCGGGGACCGCCAAGGCCATCGACGACCTCGACCGCGCCGGCGCGGCCCCCCGCCCCGGCGTCGACCGCTCCCGCTTCGCCCCGCGCATCACCCGCCTGCCCGACGGCCGTCTCACCCTCGACACCGCCTTCACCCGCCTGACCGGGCGCAGCGCGGTACTCCTGGCGGGAATGACCCCTACCACTGTGGATCCGGCCATCGTGGCGGCCGCCGCCAACGCAGGCTATTGGGCCGAGCTCGCCGGCGGGGGCCAGACCACCCCCGCCGTCCTGACCGAGAACCTTCAGGGCCTGGAGAAGGCGCTCGAGCCCGGGCGCACCGCGGCCTTCAACGCCATGTTCATGGACCGCTACCTGTGGAACCTGCACCTGGGGACCCAGCGGCTGCTGTCCAAGGCCCGCGCCGGGGGCGCCCCCATCGACGGCATCACCATCTCCGCCGGTATCCCCGAGCTCGAGGAGGCCACCGCCCTGCTCGAGCGCCTGCACGCCGAGGGCTTCCCCTACATCGCCTTCAAGCCCGGCACCGTGGACCAGATCCGTCAGGTCCTGGCCATCGCCCGCGCCGTGCCCGACAGCCCCGTCATCATCCAGATCGAGGACGGACACGCCGGTGGCCACCACTCGTGGGAGGACCTGGACACCATGCTCCTGGCCACCTACGACGCCATCCGCGCCGTGGCCAACGTGGTGCTCGTCGTCGGCGGCGGTATCGGTACGCCCACCCGCGCCGCCGACTACCTCACCGGCCGCTGGGCCGAGGCCTACGGTACGGCCGCCGCCCCCGTCGACGGCGTCATGATCGGAACCGCCGCCATGACCTGCCTGGAGGCCAAGACCAACGACGACGTCAAGCAGCTCCTCGTCGACACCCCCGGGATCCCCGAGGACTCCGGGGTCGAGGGCGGCTGGGTCGCCTCCGGGGAGTCCATCGGCGGCATGACCTCCGGGTTGTCCCACCTGCGTGCCGACCTCTACGAGATCGACAACTCCTCGGCCCGGGCCTCCCGCCTCATCCAGGAGCTCGCCGGTGACGAGGCCGCCATGGCCGCACGCCGCCAGGAGATGATCGACGCCCTGGCCAAGACCGCCAAGCCCTACTTCGGCGACGTCGAGGAGATGACCTACCTTCAGTGGGCCACCCGCTACGCCGAACTGTGCGTCGCCCCCCACGAGGGGCGCTGCGCCACCCGCGCCGACTGGGCCGACGAGGGCTGGTACGACCGCTTCATCGACCTGCTGCACCGCATCGAGGCCCGCCTGAGCCCGGCCGACCACGGCGAGATCCCCACGCTCTTCGCCGACTACGACGCCGTCATCGACTCCGACGCCGCCCTGGCCGCCCTGACCGAGCACTACCCGTCGGCCGCCTCCACCCTCGTGGAGCCCGTTGACACCGCCTGGTTCGTCGACCTGTGCCGCAAGCACCCCAAGCCCGTGCCCTTCGTGCCCGTGGTCGACGCCGACATCCTGCGCTGGTGGGGCACCGACTCCCTGTGGCAGTCCCAGGACCCGCGCTACACCGCTGACCAGGTGCGCATCATCCCCGGTCCGGTCGCCGTGGCCGGCATCACCACCATTAACGAGCCGGTCGGCGAGCTGCTGGGCCGCTTCGAGACCGCCGCCGTCGAGGCCCTCCAGGACGCCGGCACCGGCGAGCAGGAGGCCGCCGGCCGTCTGGGCGCCGCCCCCGCCGTGGCCGACGGCGTCCTGGCGTCCCCCGTGGCCGACGCCAAGGAGCTCGTCCAGGTGGCCCCCCACGTCCTGTGGAACGGTCACCTGACGGTCAACCCGGCCACCGTCCTGGGCGACGACGCCTACAACGTCGTCGCCCGCCCGGACGTGGCCGAGGACGCCTACGACCTCGACATCCGCCTCGACACCCACTGGGACGACACTCCCGGCGGAGACAAGATCCACGCCGTGCGCCGCCTCGTGGTGCCGCTGCGCCTGGCCCGCGCCTGGGACGGCGCCGCCCCACTGGTCGACCCCGAGCGCATCAGCGAGACGATGAACGACCTGCTGCGGGCCACCGCAGGCGTGGGGGCCGTGTCCATCACGGGCGATAACGTCGATCACCTGCCTGAGGTCCGCCCCGCACAGGACGGAGCCACGGACGCCCTGGGGCGTCCCGCCACCCAGCCCTTCGGCACCATCCACGGCTCCTTCACGCTGGCCGGCAACCTGGGCCACGACCACGCCTCGGTAACTGCCGACGCCTTGCCCGCGGACCTGTCCGCCGCGCCCTTCGTGCCCGACGCCCTGCTCGGCCCCTGCTGGCCGGTGGTCTACGCCGCCCTGGGCAGCGTCGTCGAGGACGGCATGCCGCTCATCGAGGGCCTGCTCGGCGCCGTCCACCTGGACCACACCATCGACCTGCACCTCACCCTCCACCAGCTCCAGGAGGCCGCGGCCACGACCAGCCCCACGATCAACGTCACCGGCTGGGTCGCCGCGCTGGAGGAGTCCAGTGCCGGCCGTGTCGTCGACGTGCGCCTGGAGCTGACCGACGCCTGCGACGGCACCGTGGTGGCACTCATGCGCGAGCGCTTCGCCATCCGCGGCCGTGCCTCCGGCAACGCCGTGCCCAGCGCCCCCGAGCTCGCCGGCGGCACCGGGCGCAAGACGGCCCCGGCCGCGCGCCGCATTCTGCGCCGCACCACCGTCACCGCGCCCGCGGACATGACGGCCTTCGCCCGGGTCACCGGCGACTTCAACCCGATCCACACCTCCTACAACGCCGCCCGTGTGGCAGGCATGGAGGCCCCGCTCGTCCACGGCATGTGGCTGTCGGCCACCGCCCAGCAGGTGGCGGCCTCCACCGCGGCCGACGGCTCGCGCCACGTCCTAGCCGGCTGGACCTACGTCATGACCGGTCCGGTGGAGCTGAACGACGACGTCGAGATCACCGTGGAGCGCACTGGCCTGGTGGTCGGCGGCGGCTACGTCCTGGAGGTCGTCTGCCGCATCAAAGGCGAGGTCGTCTCCCGCGGCACCGCCGTGACGACGCCCGAGCCCACCGCCTACGTCTACCCCGGTCAGGGCATCCAGGCCCCCGGCATGGGCCTGGACGAGATGAACTCCTCCAAGGCCGCCCGGGAGATCTGGGAGCGGGCCGACGCCCACACCCGCGCCGAGCTGGGCTTCTCCGTCATCAACCTGGTGCGCGACAACCCCACCGAGATGACCGCCCGCGGCGTCACCTACCGCCACCCCGAGGGGCTGCTCAACCTCACCCAGTTCACCCAGGTAGCCCTGGCCACCGTCGCCATGGCGACCACTGCACGCCTGGCCGAGGCCGGCGCCCTCGTGGACAACGCCGCCTTCGCCGGCCACTCCCTGGGCGAGTACACGGCGCTGAGCGCCTACGGGCACGTCATGCCCGTGGAGACGACCATCTCGATCGTCTTCCAGCGCGGCTCCACCATGCACTCGCTGGTGCCGCGCGACGCCGACGGCGCCTCGAACTACCGCATGGGGGCCCTGCGCCCCAACCAGGCGGGTATCAAGGCCGACGAGGTCGAGGCCTACGTGCGCTCGATCTCCCAGGCCACCGGAGAGTTCCTCCAGATCGTCAACCACAACCTGGCCGGCGTTCAGTACGCCGTAGCAGGCACGATCAAGGGCCTGGACGCCCTGGCCGCCGACGCCCGCGCCAAGGCCAAGGCCCGCGGAGGCAAGAACCCCTTCATGTTCGTCCCCGGCATCGACGTGCCCTTCCACTCCGAGGTGCTGCGCCCCGGCGTGCCGGAGTTCCGCACTCGCCTGCTCGAGCTCGTCCCCGAGAACCTGGACGTCGAGCGGCTGGTGGGCCACTACGTGCCCAACCTTGTGGCCCGACCCTTCGCCCTGACCCAGGACTTCGCCCGTTCGATCCTTGAGGTCGTACCCTCCGAGCCCGTTGAGGAGATCCTGGCCAACTGGGACTCCTGGGTGAAGCGCCCCATGGAGCTGGCCCGCGTCCTGCTGGTCGAGCTCCTGGCCTGGCAGTTCGCCTCACCAGTGCGCTGGATCGAGACCCAGGAGGTCCTGCTGTCCTCCCCGAGCGAGGGCGGCCTGGGGATCGAGCACATCGTCGAGGTGGGCCTGGCGGGTTCCCCCACCCTGGCGAACCTGGCCACCAACACCCTGCGTCTGCCCCAGCACGCCGGACGCCACGTCACCGTGCACAACGCTCGCCGCGACGAGGCTCGGGTGCTGGCCACCGACACCGACCCGGCCGTCGAGCTCACCGAGCCGGACTTCGACGTTCCGGCCGCGCAGGAGCCGGCTGCTGAGGCCGAGGCTCCCGCGCAGAGCGCTGCGGCCGAGCAGGCTCCCGCTCCCGCCGCCGAGGCCACCCCCGCTGCGGCGGCTCCAGCCGCAGCCGGACCGGTGGACGACCTGCCCTTCGGTGCGACCGACGCCCTGACGGTGCTCCTGGCCCACGCCTCGCGCATCCGCCCCGAGCAGATCGGCGCCACGGACACCACCGAGACACTCACCAACGGAGTCTCCTCGCGCCGTAACCAGCTCCTCATGGACCTGGGCACCGAGCTCGAGCTCGCCTCCATCGACGGCGCCGCTGACGCCGACATGACGGCCCTGGCCGCCACGGTCGCCAAGGGGGCCCCCGGCTACAAGGCCTTCGGTCCCGTTCTCACCGAGGCCATCCGCGTGGGACTGGGCCGCCTTCTGGGCCCCTCCGGCGTGCGCGCCTCTCGTATCGCTGACCGCGTTACCGGCACCTGGGGTCTGGGGCAGGGGTGGGTCTCCCACGTGACCGCCGCACTGTTCCTGGGCACCCGGGAGGGCTCCTCGATGCGCGGCGAGGACCTGGCCTCCCTGGGCTCCTCGGCCCCGCTGACCAGTGCAAGCGCCGTGGACGCCCTCATCGACTCCGCCGTCCAGGCCGTCGCCGCCGACCACGGTGTGGCCGTCTCCAAGCCGAGTGCTGGCGGCGCCGGAGGCGCAGTGGTCGACTCCGCGGCCCTGGACGCCTTCGCCCAGAGCGTCACCGGCTCCGAGGGCGTCCTGGCCACCACGGCCCGCACCCTCCTGGACGCCCTGGGCCTGGCCGAGAAGGCCACTGTCCCGGCTGACGCCGACGACGAGGCCTCCCGCACCCGGGCCGCCATGGCCGCCCTGGACGCCGAGCTGGGTGCCGGATGGGTCAAGTCCGTCACACCGGCCTTCGTCCCTGAGCGCGCCGTCCTCATCGACGACCGCTGGGCCACGGCCCGTGAGGACGTCGCCCGACTCGGCTCCGGCGAGACCGACCTGGATGCCTTCCGCCGGCTCCTGGCCCCCGAGCGCTTCGTGGGCCTGGGGCAGGCGGTGGCCGACCACGCCACCTGGTGGGCCAGGCAGGTCAAGGCCTCCGACTTGGCCGACGGCGCCGAGCGCGCCGCCGTCCTGACCGCGATCGCCCAGGCCGCGCCGAAGGCTCCCCAGGCCGACGATCCCACGGTGCGCTGGTCCGAGGACGTCGCCGTCGTCACCGGTGTGGCCCCCGGCTCCATCGCCGCGGCCGTCGTCGGAGAGCTGCTGGCCGGTGGCGCCACCGTGGTGGCCACCAGCTCGCGCCTGACCCACGAGCGCCTCGAGTTCGCCACCACCCTGTACCGCGAGCACGCCGCTGCCGGCGCCAAGCTGTGGATGGTTCCCGCGAACCTGTCCTCCTACCGGGACGTCGACGCCCTGGCCGAGTGGATCGGCAACGACCAGGTGGTCACCTCCGGCGGCTCCACCAAGGTGGTCAAGGAGGCCCTGGTTCCCACCCTCCTGTTCCCCTTCGCCGCGCCGCGCGTCTCGGGCACGCTGGCCGACGCCGGCCCCGCGGCCGAGTCCCAGACCCGCCTGCTGCTGTGGTCGGTGGAGCGCACCATTGCCGCTCTGAGCGCCATCGGCACCGACACCCACGTCGACCACCGTCTGCACGTGGTCCTGCCCGGCTCCCCGAACCGGGGCACCTTCGGCGGTGACGGCGCCTACGGCGAGGTCAAGTCCGCTCTGGACGCGATCGTCAACCGCTGGTCGTCGGAGCGGGCCTGGGCCCAGCGCGTCACTTTGGCCCACCCCCGTATCGGCTGGGTCAAGGGCACCGGCCTCATGGGCGGTAACGACCCACTCGTCGCCGCCGTCGAGGCAGCCGGGGTGCGCACCTGGACCACGGAGGAGATCGCCTCCGAGCTCACCGACCTGTGCACCACCGAGGTGCGTACCCGGGCGGCCCAGGCCCCGGTGAACGCTGACCTCACGGGGGGACTGGGTGACGACATCGACCTGGTGGCCCTGCGTGAGAACGCCGCTGCTCAGGGCGCCGAGCCCACCGAGGAGACAGAGGCCCCGGCCGTCATCAAGGCCCTGCCCACCCCGGTGGTCCCGACTCAGCCCACCGCCCCCCAGTGGGGCGAGGTGAGCGCCGACCTCGACGACCTGGTCGTCATCATCTCCACCGGAGAGGTTTCCACCTGGGGATCGGGTCGTACGCGCCGCGAGGCCGAGCTGGGTATGAGCAGCGGGGAGGACGTTGACCTGACCGCCGCCGGGGTCCTCGAGCTCGCCTGGGGCATGGGGCTGCTCACCTGGCAGGACAGCCCCAAGGCCGGCTGGTACGACACCGACGGGGAGATGGTCGAGGAGTCCGACATCCTGGAGCGCTACCGCGACGAGGTCGTGGCCCGCTGCGGTATCCGCCAGTTCGTCGACGACGGCGTCATCGCGCCGATCGCCGATGAGGAGGTCATCGTCTACCTCGACCGCGACATCACCCTGTCGGTTCCCGACGAGGCCACGGCCCGCACCATTGAGGCCTCCGACCCCGAGCACACGCTCGTGGTCCCCGACGCCGAGACCGGCGAGTGGACCGTCACCCGCCTGGCCGGCTCACTGGCCCGGGTGCCGCGCCGCGCCGCGCTGTCGCGCACGGTTGGCGGCCAGTTCCCGCGCGACTTCGACCCGGAGCGCTGGGGCATCCCTGCCTCGATGACCCAGGGTATGGACCCGATCGCCTCCTGGAACCTGGTCACCACCGTTGACGCCTTCCTGTCGGCCGGTTTCACCCCGGCCGAGCTCCTCAAGGCCGTCCACCCCTCCGACGTGGCCTCCACGCAGGGCACCGGGTTCGGCGGCATGGAGTCGATGCGCAAGATGTTCGTCGGCCGGTTCCTGGGGGAGGAGCGTCCCAGTGACATCCTCCAGGAGGCCCTGCCCAATGTTGTGGCCGCCCACGTCATGCAGTCCTACATCGGCGGCTACGGTGCCATGGTCCAGCCGGTGAGCGCCTGCGCCACCGCGGCCGTCTCCATCGAGGAGGGCTGGGACAAGATCGCCCTGGGCAAGGCCGACGTCGTCGTGGCCGGCGCCATCGACGACATCTCGATCGAGTCGGTCGTCGGCTTCGGCAACATGAACGCCACCGCGGAGGCCGCGGCCATGCGCGCCAAGGGCATCTCCGACCGCCACTTCTCGCGCGCCAACGACCGCCGCCGCGGCGGATTCGTGGAGGCCGAGGGCGGCGGCACGGTGATCCTGGCCCGTGGCTCGGTGGCGGCCCGGATGGGGCTGCCGGTGGCCGGCGTGATCGGTTTCGTCTCCTCCTACGCCGACGGCGCCCACACCTCGATCCCGGCCCCCGGCCTGGGCGCCCTGGGCGCCGGCCGCGGCGGGCGCAGCTCGCGCCTGGCCAAGGCCCTGGCAGCCCTGGGTGTGGAGGCTGACGACATCGCGCTGGTCTCCAAGCACGACACCTCGACCGGTGCCAACGACCCCAACGAGTCCGAGCTGCACACGCGTCTGGCGCGCGCACTGGGACGCTCCGAGGGCAACTCGCTGGTGGCGGTCTCGCAGAAGACCATCACCGGTCACGCCAAGGGCGGCGCCGCCGTCTTCCAGGTTGCGGGCCTGACCGAGATCCTCACCTCCGGTGTGGCTCCCGGCAACGCCTCCCTGGATGTCGTCGACGCCCCGCTGGCCAAGGACGCCTTCTGGGTGTGGCCGCGCAGGCCCATCCGTCTGGCCGGCCGCGGCGGTCAGGACGGGCGGGTCCCCGGTGCCGGCCCGGTGCGAGCCGGCCTGCTGACCTCGCTGGGCTTCGGACACGTCTCCGGTCTCATCGCGATCGTCCACCCCGGCGCCTTCGAGGCCGCCCTGCGTCAGGCCGAGGGCCAGGAGGCGGTTGACGCCTGGCTGGCCTCCGCCAACGCCCGCCTGGCCGCCGGGACCAGGCGCCGCCGCGCAGGCATGATCGGCCGGGCCCCGCTGTTCGAGCAGGTTCAGAGCCGGCGCCTGGGGGAGGAGTCCAAGCAGCGCGACCCGCATGAGGTCGAAGCCGCCATGCTGCTCGACCCCGACGCTCGCCTGGGCTCCGACGGCGTCTACCACACCGGCGAGTAAGCTCATCACGATAGCGGACAGGGCCGGTTCTACAGACGATGGATACCGTCTGTAGAACCGGCCCTGTTTGGTCCATATGGAATTGTCGAAGGAATTGCGTCAATGATTCGTAAGTTTTACTTCATGAGTACTCCGTCATGACTGAGCCGCAGCTTCCGGACACGCCGCAGCCTTCCCCCGGTTCCACCGTTCTGGCAGTGGGCACGGACCTGGTGCACATTCCGGGTTTCTCCGCCCAGCTCGAGCAGCCCGGCACCGTCTTCGCACAACGAGCCTTCACTGCGCGCGAGCTCAGAGAGGCCCACAACCGCTCGCAGGACAGGGGGACGAGTCCGGCCCAGCATCTGGCCGCACGCTGGGCGGCCAAGGAGTCCTTCATCAAGGCCTGGAGCCAGGCACACGTTCTGTGCGCAAATAGTCGCGGAACGAGTAGTTCTCCGGTTATCCTGGTCGAGGACGTCGACTGGCGTGAGATCGAGGTGGTCACCGATCGGTGGGGCCGCCCTTCCTTACGCCTGAGCGGCACCGTTGCCCGTGCTGTTGAACGCAGTCTCGGAGAGGAGGTATCAACCCCAGGGTGTTGGCCGGTTTCCATGAGCCATGACGGTGATTATGCCGCGGCCATCGTCCTTCACGTGCGTTGAGTCGTGCCCACGCAGAAGGAACGATGAAGAAGTCTCAACCATGATCAAGTGAGCGGTCACTGCCGCCCGTCATGTCATGTAACGTGCGGATTTCCACATCATCCGCAGTGCTTGTCTGCCACTCATGGTCGCGCCATCAGGAACATCAACGACGAGCCGCGACATACCGCGCACGCCGATCCGGATCCCTCGAGAGGCTCCACGAGCCCTTTCTCCAACGGCGACAGCGGTGTGTCTCCCCTCTGACTGACGTGAGGATATTGATGACTGCCACTACCTATCAAGCCATCGCGATGATCGTCTATTTCGTGGCCATGCTCGCCATCGGGGGCTGGGCCTATCTGCGAACGGACAACTTCGACGACTACATGCTCGCCGACCGCGACCTCAATCCCTGGGTGGCGGCACTGTCGGCGGGAGCCTCCGACATGTCGGGGTGGCTGCTGATGGGACTGCCGGGGGCCCTGTATGTCAGCGGCCTGGTCGAGGGGTGGATCGCTGTCGGACTGACGGCCGGGGCTCTGGCGAACTGGCTGCTGGTGGCTCCTCGCCTGCGCGCTTACACCGAGGTCGCCAACAACTCCATCACGGTCCCCAGCTTCCTGGACAACCGGCTCCACGACACGCACCGGTTGCTGCGGTGGTCCAGCGGCCTCATCATTCTGGTCTACTTCACCTTCTACGTCTCCTCCGGCATGGTCGCCGGCGGCCGTTTCTTCGAGTCCTCCTTCGGCATGGACTACCACCTCGGCATGGTCATCGTCGCCGCCATCACCGTGGTCTACACGCTGATCGGCGGCTTCCTGGCCGTGTCCTACACCGACTTCGTCCAGGGAGTCATGATGGTGGCCGCCCTGGTCATGGTTCCCGTCGCAGGGGTCATTCGACTCGGGGGAGTGTCCAACCTGATGAAGGCCGTCTCCGAGGTTGACGCCCACTACTGGGTCGTCTGGGGGCCGACGACGACGCTGCTCGGCGTCATCTCGGCACTGGCCTGGGGCCTGGGCTACTTCGGACAGCCGCACATCATCGTCCGGTTCATGGCCATCCGCAGTCCCAGGGAGGCCGTGGCCGGCGGCACCATCGGAATCGGCTGGATGCTCTTCGCGGTGCTCGGTGCTGCCGGCACCGCCGTCGTGGGCGTAGCCACGTACCACCACGACAAGAAGCAGCTGGCCGACCCGGAGACCGTCTTCATCACCCTGGGCAAGCTGCTCTTCCACCCGTTGGTCGCAGGATTCATGCTGGCAGCCATTCTTGCCGCCATCATGTCGACGATCTCCTCCCAGCTGCTCGTCACCTCCTCGGCGCTCATTGAGGACCTGTACGGCTCCTTCGCCCGAACCCGAGAGGACAAGATCAGTGGCAACCGCATGGTGCTCTACTCGCGCATGGCGGTATTCGCCATCGCCCTGGTCGCCGCGATCATGGCCTGGAATGACAGTAAAACGATCCTCGCGCTCGTGGCCTTCGCCTGGGCCGGCTTCGGCGCCTCCTTCGGCCCCACCATTCTGCTGTCGCTGTACTGGAAGCGCTTGAGCGTCATGGGTGCCTTCGCGGGAATGATCACCGGGGCCGTCGTCGTCATGATCTGGGGGAACGTCTCCGGCGGTCCGGGCGGCATCTTCGACCTCTATGAGATCGTGCCCGGATTCCTGAGCAACCTGGCCGTGGCCTGGGCCGTGTCCCGCACGAGTCAGCCCTCGAAGGAGATCTCCGAGGAGTTCGACGCCGCTGTCACCGCCTCGCGGGCATAGCCGGCCTGGGCAGTCGGACAGTACCGCATCCATGAGGATCGTCATCGCACCCGACTCCTTCAAGGAGTCCATGACCGCCGTGCAGGCCGCTCGGGCCATGGCGGTCGGGGTGCGCGACGCCCTGCCCACCACATGCGTGGTCGATCAGGTCCCCGTCTCCGACGGCGGAGAGGGTTTCGCCGAGGCCGTCACGGCCGCCTGGGGCGCCTCGTGGCAGGAGGTGACCACGGTTGACGCCCTGGGCCGGCCCCGGATGGCGGGCTTCGGACTCGACGGCGATCGGGCCGTTGTCGACCTGGCCTCCAGCGTGGGGCTGGAGCACATCGCGCCGGGAGAGCGGGACGTCATGCATTCCTCGACCGCAGGGCTCGGCCATGTCATCACTGCCGCGGTCGACGTCGGCGCCCGCTCACTGCTCATCGGTCTGGGTGGGTCGGCCTCCAACGACCTGGGCCTGGGGATGCTCGTGGCGCTGGGCGCCCGCTGCCTGGACGAGAGGGGAGGTGAGGTGGAACCGGTACCCGCCGAGTTCTCCCGCATCCGGCGGATCGAGGTCGGGCCGGCTCGCCGTCGCCTCGAGGGCGTGAGCATCACGGTGGCCGGTGACGTGACGAATCCACTCACGGGTCCCCACGGCGCGGCAGCCGTCTTCGGACCGCAGAAGGGACTGCTCGGGCCTGCGATCACGTGGGTTGATGGCGAGGTGACGCGCCTGGCCGCAGTCCTCGGCCTGAGCCACTGGGCCTGCCGCCCGGGCACCGGGGCGGCAGGCGGCACCGCCTTTGCCCTGGCAGCTGTTCTCGGGGCGGAGCTTGCCACCGGCATTGATCACCTGGCTCGCGTCGTCGGACTGCGTGAGCGGCTGGAAGAGGCCGACCTGCTGCTGACAGGGGAGGGGACCGTTGATGGGCAGTCCTTAAATGGCAAGGCGGTCAGCGGAGTGCTCCGCCTGGCCTGCGAGTACGGGGTGCCCTCCATCGTCTTCGCCGGACGGGTCGGGATCGATGCCGCGGCACAACAGCGTCTGAGTGATCTGGGAGCCCAGCGCATCATCCAGATCTCCGATCCTTCCGAGGCACTGGAGACGTCTCTTAGACGGGGCCCGGAACATCTGCGCCGGGCGGTTGCGGACGCTGTGGGTCACTGTTCCGCTGATGGTGACCAGCTCGAGCCTCGCTCTGAATGACATCCCGCGAGCACGCTCAGCCATGAAGAGGTCCCGGGTACCGTCGTGGGACGGTTGCGTTGTATCCTTACCAACAGCAACGTGCTCCGGGGTCGGTGAAAGTCCGAACCGGCGGTCACAGTCCGCGACCCGCTCGCACCACACCCGCCTGAAGCGGCTATGGATGCGACGGCTGAGCCGGTGGAACTCCGGCACCGACGGTGAAAGTCCGGAGGGGAGGATGCGCGTGGCGCTCGGCGGGGAGACCCGCAGCTCGAGACGGTGTCCCGAGCTCACGGACAGCTGTGAGCTCGCCGGGTGGTGAACCGAGCGGGCGCCCAGCACGTGTGTGCGCCGACCGACGGTGCACAGGCGGACCCCGGTGCAGCCGGGAGCGCCCGTTCCCGGAACGTCCCGGGAAGGACACCACCGTGTACAGCCCCAGCCCCATCGGCAAGGCCGCACGCCCCCACGCTTCCCCCGCCGAGCCGCCCAGTGACGTTCCTGAGCCGTCGACATCCTCGGCCTCGTCGATGACCTCCCTGTCAGAGTCGTTCTCAGAGTCGCCGTCCAGGCCTTCGGCTCGTCGCCGACGTCGCATCCGCGCTGCTGAGCGGAGCGGGCCGTTTCCCGCCGTCGTCCTGGGAGCGGCACTGCTCATCATCTGGCAGCTCGTCGCCGGCTCGGGGGCCGTCCCCGAGATCTTCCTGCCCAGCCCCTGGGCGGTCGTCACCCGCCTGTGGCTGAACCTCACTCAGGCCGGGCTGGGATGGAGAGCGTGGATCACGCTGCGTGAGGCTCTCCTCGGCTGTCTCCTGGCCGCCGTGTTCGCTCTGCCCCTGGCCTGGGCCCTGTACCGCTGGCGGCTGTTCTCCCGAACCGTCCTGCCCTATGTCGCTGCAAGTCAGGCGGTTCCCGGCATCGCCGTCGCGCCCCTCATGGTGCTGTGGATCGGTTACGGAACTCTTCCCATCGTGGTCCTGTGCGCCTTCATGGTCTTCTTCCCCATCACCATCACGGTGCTCCTGGGGCTGCGCGGCCTGGACGCCGACGTCATGGACGCCGCCCGGCTCGACGGCGCTCATGGCTTGAGCATGCTCATCCACATGGAGCTTCCGATGGCCTTGCCGGCGATCTACACCGGGTTGCGCACCGGTTTCACCCTGTCAGTCACCGGTGCGGTCGTCGGCGAGCTCATCATGGGCGGCGAGGGCCTGGGGACAGTGCTCTCCACGCAGCAGAGCCGGGGCGACACGACCGGCGTATTCGCCACGATCACGCTCCTGTGCGTGCTGGCCACAACCATCCACTGGGTGCTCCATGAGCTCGAGCGACGCAGCCGCACCGTGGACGCCCTACGAGGCCGACGCGCCACCTGAGCCCTGCGCGGCCTCCGCTTCTCACCCCTCCGACACAAGGAAACTCCTCATCATGGCTGTCTCTCACCTCGTCGTCTCCCAGTCACTCCTCTCGCGCCGCCGGCTGCTGGCAGGAGGCCTGGCGCTCACCGGCGCCGGAGCACTTGCCGCCTGCTCCTCGGGGACCGCCAGCCGCGCGGCGTCGGCCTCGGCGGCCGGAGGCGCACTGACAATCGGCCTGACCTACACGCCGAACATCCAGTTCGCCCCCTTCTACATGGCTAAGAATGACGGGACATACGCCACGAACGTGACGCTGCACCACCACGGGGCGCAGGACGGTCTCTTCGACGCCCTCCAGAGCGGCCATGAGCAGCTCGTCGTCGCTGGCGCCGACGAGGCGGTGGTGGCCACCTCCAACGGCTCCGACCTCGTCGTCGTGGGCGGCTACTACCAGTCCTACCCGGCCTGCCTCATCGTCCCGGAGAGCTCGCCGATCAAGGCTCCCGCGGACCTCAAGGGCAAGACCGTCGGCACTCCAGGCCGCAAGGGTGAGACCTGGTACGCCCTCCAGCTGGCCATGTCCACGGCCTCCCTGACCGAGTCCGACCTGACGATCCAGGACATCGGCTACACCCAGCAGGCTGCGCTCGTCGGCGGCAAGGTCGACGCCGTCGTCGGCTTCTCCAACAACGACGCGATCCAGATCCGCCAGGCCGGCACCCCCGTGCGTACCATCCAGGTCGCCGACCGGATCCCCCTCGTAGGCGTCTCGCTGGTGACGACCCGATCCCTGCTGGACTCCCGTCGCCAGGACCTCGAGACCGTCGTCAAGGCCTCGATCAAAGGCATGACCGCCTTCGTCAAGGACCCCGACGCGGCGGTCGAGGCCACCAAGGAACACATGGACGACCTCAAGGTGGATCAGACGCAGGCGAAGCGCGCCCGCGAGGTCGCCGTGGCCACGGGCAAGCTGGTCAGCGGCGACGGCAGCCACCCCATTGGTTCGGTGCGGGTAGACGACGTCGCCGCCATGATCGAGTTCCTCACCTCCCACAAGCTCCTGGGCGACAAGAAGACGCCCAAGGCCGTCGAGGTGTGCGTTCCCCTAGGGCAGTAAGTACACGGGTGTCAGGGGCGCGCCGGTCGCGTCGTCATTCCTCCGGCGGGGAGTCCGGTGTCGGATCCTGCTCGCCGTCGTGGTGCTCGTAGTGAGCCATGCCCAGCTCGCGGTGCGCGATGCGCCGTAGCGCAAGGAGTACCGGCTCGTAGACCACGGTCCCTAGGACCGCCTGCCTCACCGAGTCCTCGCGCGACTGCCAAGGGACACGCTCGATATCGGCGCGCGCAGTCCGCCGCGCGGCCTCGACGTAAACGGCCAGCTGCTCCGAGCTCATGGCCATACCGATCTCCTCAGCGAAAGCCAGGGCCACGTCGAGGTGCCTGACCGCAGGATGCTCGGGGGAGCAGGGCAGGCCGAACTGCTCCAGTACCACACGCGCCTTGCCCGCCCTCGACTCCTCGTGCTGGTGAGGGGCTGGGATCGCCTCGGTCGCGAACTTCATCGCCTCCCACGGCTCCTGATCCGGTTGATTGATCACGTCGATGACATCACGCACCTGATCAATGGATGCACCTAGGACGTGCATGAGTCCCCGAATGAGGCGCAACCTCTCCAGGTGCTGAGTCCCGTAGTCAGACTGCCGCGCGTTAACGGGCGTACCGGCGGGTAGGAGGCCTTCGCGGATGTAGTACTTGATCGTCGCCACCGGGGTCCCGGACTCCTTGGCGAGCTCCGAGATACGCATGGTCCTCCTTCTTCAGCGGCGTCGCCGGGCCGTCGTGCGATGTCGCCCTGGTCCGAGCATACGAGCGCACACGGCCCCCGAGGCTCACGCGCGCCGATACCAAGGTTCGAAGGGAAACAGCTCAACCCCCTGAGACGGCAGAACGGCGGCAATGTCTCGCGTGACCTAGATGATTGATTCCAAGGGGTGTGGGTCGGT
>NZ_KV811039.1:0-2992 GCF_001812965.1 Actinomyces sp. HMSC075C01 | reverse complement strand
GTGCGGTGATCGAGTGCCGTATGCCGATCGGGTTCGAGGATCCGTTCTGCAAGGCCTGCGGCGCTCAAGGAGTATCCCGTGGGACAGTGGCCCGGCGCCTGGCCCACGTGCCGGTGGGGCTAAGGCCCACGCAGCTGGTGGTGCGCCTACGGCGCTTCGCCTGCACCCACTGCCGTCGGGTGTGGAGACAGGACACGAGCGGCCTGGCTGAGCCCAGGGCGCGGCTGACACGCTCGGCTGTGGAGTGGGGGCTGCGGGCCCTTGCCCTGGAGTGCATGTCGGTCTCCCGGGTGGCAACCGCCCTGGGGGAACTCCTGGCACACCGCCAACAACGCAATCCTGACTCGGGCCGAGCAGACCATCACCGGCAACCCTCACCGCTTCGACGGCGTGGAGGTCCTCGGGGTCGATGATTCCCCCGCGCGCTTCGCTCCCGTGCGGGAGGTACCCCCTATGTGTGGCGCCACACCAGGCGGGGCGACAAGCACGTCAGAGTCAGGCGCATGCCCAGGAACAGCCCCAGCACCCTCGTCCCGAACACCGGCGGAGGGCCTACGCTGTAGATCGTCTCGCGCAGGCTCACAACCTCATACCGAGGGATTCTCGTGCTACTATTTGTTATGGCGGCTTACTTCTTAGTTGGATTGGCTTAAGCGCCAAAGATCTCTCAAGAGTGAGCCGTCACCCTGCTTAGCGACACACACCTCATTTAGGCGCCCTGAACACCCCTACGAATAAGCCTCATGTTTTGCATGCTGCTGACGTGCGGGTGATTCCAGCGGGCAGCTTGCCGACGGCTGTCTATGGAAAGGTTGTCCAGGCAGGTTTGGAGGACCTAATGGGGCTTATTTGCAGGACTAGCCGACGCTGGCATCTGTGCAGGTCACAGTGCCTTCGACGGATGTTGTGAATAAGCCTCAATCAGTCGGTTAGACGTTGGAAAGAACGACGAGTGAGTTGATGGGATATGGGAGCTGCAGCAGAGTCCGGTAGTCGCGACATAGCAGAATTAAGGGATAGTCGCGTTCTGGCGCTTGTGCTCGTCTGCACGGTGAGTTTCATGAACGTCCTGGATATCACGGTGGTGTCGGTGGCACTGGGTGATATCGGGCAGAGTCTTGGCGCGTCGCAGAGTGAGTTGCAGTGGGTAGTGGACGCCTACACGCTGCCGTTGGGGGCGTTGCTGATGTCAGCGGCGACGTTGAGCGGAAGTCTGGGGCGACTGCGATTGTTCCGATGGGGGCTGGTCCTGTTCACGGTGGGGTCAGCCGTGTGCGCATTGGCCCCTTCGATGCTCGTACTCAACGCTTTCCGGGCTCTTCAGGCGGTCGGTGGGGCGATCTTCCTGGGCGTCGGCGTTCCGATGATCTCTGACCGCTACGCCGCCGGACGCGAGCGGGCACGAGCTACCGGGATCTACGGGCTCATCTCAGGGGTGGCTATCGCAGTGGGGCCACTGGCAGGCGGAGGCCTAGTCCTAGTCGCCGGGTGGCGCTCCATCTTTTGGATCAACGTGCCTGTGGGGGTGGTGTCCTGGCTGGCGTCGTGGTACGTGAAGGATCACGGCGCGGATCGCAGAGGTTCAGACGTGGACTGGCCCGGAACGTTGCTGGCAGTCCTTGCCACCGGGGGCGTGACGGTCGTCCTGCTGGAGGGGTCGGCCTGGGGGTGGACTAGTGCGCGCACGCTTGGTGGCGTTGCCGTCGGACTGGCCGCGATGGGGCTGTTCATGGCCGTCGAGCGGCGCTCGGACTCACCTATGGTTCCGGGACGCCTGCTGACTGACCGGCTCTATGTGGTGAGTATCCTGACCGGCTTTGCCGTCCAGGCTGGTCTGGTGGGGCAGATGCCCTGGCTGTCGCTGTATGCGCAGAATATCTACCTGTTTTCACCCCTGCAGGCCGGACTCTGCTTCCTCCCGTTCAGTCTCTGTGCCATCGCGGGGGCGTGGCTGTTTCGTGGCGGTAATGGGCGCTGGGCGCCGTCGGCCAGGCTGCTGGGAATCCTTGTCGTCGGGTGCGCGGCGCTGATGTCATGGGTACTGTTGTACGGCTCATCGACCTGGGTGGTGCTCCTGCCGGGCCTGATCCTGGCAGGCATTGCGGTTGGCGCTGCCGGGACCGTGGTCAACGAGCTGGCGGTCGCCTCCTTCGAGGGTGATGAGGCAGGTGCGGCCTCTGGGCTATCCGCTGCGATGAGGCAGATCGGCGTGGTGCTCGGCGTGGCTGTCTCCGGCGTGGGGTTCGGTAGTGCGAGCGAGCACGTGGTGCGTCATCAGTGGCCGGTGGGTGCGCAGGAGCTTGTCAGCAGCGTGCGCTCAGGACAGGGACTGCGTACGACGGCTAGTGCTCCCGGTGCCGGGCGCAGCCTTCTTGCCGACGTCGTGCACCGTGCCACCGACTGGGGAATGGTGACCAGTTTCGCGATCGGGCTGTTCATCATGCTAACGGTGCTGGTGACCGGTCTCCTGTGGCTACGACGGGGAGGCGTCAACATGCCGACCCCGGGGAAGAAGAATCCCCCGGCCCGAGAAACACCACGCACCCCACACCGCTGAGCGCGACATCCTCAGAATCTGCACCAGATCCGCCTGCATGACCCCGACTCTTGCCGCCCGAGTCGTCCACGTCGCTGTCCGGCTCTGTGCTGGCTCCTCACTTCTGGGACATGTGAGTGTCATGTCTTCTGAGACGCTCGCTCGGGCGGGAGTCCGGGGCAGGCTGGTGGTCCTGAAGGCGGCGATGCGCGGAGGGAAGAGGCCTGACGGGTCCTGGCAGGTCGCTGGTGTCCACAGCGCTGACATCAACCCTGCATCGGCGTTGCACGCCGAAGAAGAACCGCAGGATTCCAACAATCCCCACGGGGCGTGTCGACGGCTGGATCGTTCATGTCAGCGCTGTGGACACCGGGCCGCGCGGGAGCGAGTCCGGGGTTCTTGGTGATAGAGCCCGGCGTCGTCGCGGTGTGGAACCACCGCCACAGCTGCCTCCGA
>NZ_KV811038.1:38418-58899 GCF_001812965.1 Actinomyces sp. HMSC075C01 | reverse complement strand
CAAAACCGTCAACCAGATCCGCTACAAGATCGAGAGAGCCATCGCCAACATCAAGGCCTGGAGAGTCCTGCACACCGACTACACAAGACCACTAGAAACCTTCCCAGAAACCATCACAGCCATCCTCGGACTCACATTCACCTACACCCCATGAATAAGCTTCAGTGTCTGCCCAGGTCAGAGGCGGTTTAGCTAAGTCCGGCGAGTTCGATTTTGTTTAAGAGCGCCATACGTGGATTCCGAGTTGCCCGCGTGTCGCAGGAAAATGATAGAGTCAGCCGCACACCGCATGAATAAACCCCACCATGCCCATAAACGTCTTTCATAGAACTACCAAGCAAGACGGCTTTCGAAACTCCGCCCAGATCTAACGGATCAACTAACATTATCCGCCGCGGGATCCACTTCGAACGAATGTTTGGGATTCCTCAGACACTCCAGCATTGGAGTTCGTTCAGTGACCACCCGCTTCCTTGAGCCATTGTTGTTGATGTGGTAGTACCAGTCGGTCGGCTTCATATAATATTTCATTTTTCCATTACATGTGGGACAGCGTGAAACTTCTATTTTTTCTAACGTAATTCGATGATTATAGCCACTAATCGCCCAGCCAAACCTTAACGGCCTTCGCGTTTCTCTCTTAGTTAGTTCGCGAAGCGACCACACCAGACCAAGCGCTACGAATGCAATCAATAATGCAACTAACCAAAGGATCAAATCGATACCCACCGACGGTGCGGCATGAAATCCTAAAATTTTCGAAATCGGCACGATTCCAAGAGCTCCCAGGACTACACCTATCCAGGATAGTACCGCCTGCGTAAACGGACTCCGCCACTTCGGTACAGCATCATACGAAGCCTTCGGAGCCTTGAGTGAGTCAGGCTGCTCTGGGCAATATAAAATGTCGCGACCAGCTTGAAGGATCGGTGCCTCGATTTTCCCGTTACGCGCATCGACCGAATTGGTGGCAACCAGTTCAAGCGGATGGCCACAATGCGAACAGAACCTGTCCGATTCAGAAACATTGGCTGAGCATTTTGAGCAAATCATGCTCATTCACCTTTCATAGGTTACACATTAAACCTAAACTCCACGACATCACCGTCTGCCATGACGTAGTCCTTTCCTTCCATGCGCACTCGGCCGTGAGCGCGGGCTTCGGCAACGCTGCCGTACTTGACCAGGTCGTCGTAGCTCACGATCTCGGCCTTGATAAAGCCTCGCTCGAAGTCCGTGTGGATGACACCCGCCGCCTGGGGCGCCGTCGCGCCCTTGCGGATCGTCCACGCACGGGACTCCTTCTCCCCCGCCGTCAGGTACGTCTGCAGCCCCAGGGTGTCGAACCCGACCCGGGCCAGCTTGTCCAGGCCGGACTCCTCCTGCCCGTTGTCATGCAGCATCTCCGCCGCCTCCTCGGGCTCCAGCTCCACGAGCTCGGCCTCGAACTGGGCGTCCAGGAAGATCGCCTCCGCCGGCGCCACCAGCTCGCGCAGCTCAGCCTGACGGGCCTCGTCGCTCATCCCGGCGTCGTCCATGTTGAACACGTAGATAAACGGCTTGGTGGTCATGAGCTGGAAGGTCTTGAGCACCTCCGTATCAATCCCGGCGGCCTGTGCCCCGGCGGACAGCAGCGTCCCCTCCTCCAGGACCTTGAGGGCCGCCTGCGCCGTCTCCAGCACCACGGGCTCCGTCTTCTTGCCCCGCACCTCCTTCTCCAGGCGCGGGATCGCCTTCTCCAGGGTCTGCATGTCCGCCAGCACCAGCTCGGTGCTGATCGTCTCGATGTCCCCGGCCGGCTCCACCTTCCCATCCACGTGGACCACATCCGGGTCCTCGAAGGCGCGCGTCACCATGCAGATGGCGTCCGCCTCGCGGATGTTGGCCAGGAACTGGTTGCCCAGTCCCTCGCCCTCGCTGGCGCCGCGCACGATCCCGGCGATGTCCACGAAGGAGACCGTCGCCGGCACCACCTTCGCGGAGTGGAACAGCTCGGCGAGCTTGTCCAGGCGCGCATCCGGCAGGGGCACAACCCCCACGTTCGGCTCGATGGTCGCGAACGGGTAGTTGGCGGCCAGGACGGTCGCGCGGGTCAGAGCATTGAACAGGGTGGACTTGCCGACGTTGGGCAGTCCGACGATTCCGATGGTAAGTGCCACGCAGCAGAGTTTAGACGGCCCCTGTGACACCGTGCGCCCCGACGGCGCCCGGCCGGGTCACGCCGTCGGCTGCCCCGCTCACTTCCCGGAGTTCCCGCTCGTCCGGACTGAGGCCCTCAGATCATTCCACGAGGTGTAGAAGCCTCCGCCGGCGTTGGCCCCGATCCCCACCGTCACCGCAACCAGGCTCGCCGCCACCAGGATCACCACGACGCGCCCCAGGATCGCGCCGCCCAGGCGCGCCACCGACCGCTTGCCGCCGTCGCGCCGTCGGCCCCAGCGGGGCGACCAGAACAAGACAACGCCCAGCGCCCCCAGCGAGACGACCACGGCCACGATCATCGTGCCCAGACCGTTGACCTCGAACGGTTTGGCACGCACTGGCGAGGCCGGCCGCGCCGCGCGCTGGTCCTTGGACGTCTCCGACAGGGGCTTCACGCCAGCAGCGGTGGCCTTGGCCCTCGCATCGCCTTGAGGCGCGGGAAGGCCGGCCGCCGCGAACACGGCCGGGTCTGAGCCCCACCACGCCAGCAGCGACGGGAAGTGGTTGTTCCACAGGGTCCAGGAGTGCCCACCCTTGGCCGGGGTATCAACCGTCACCGAGTCCGGTTTCCGCACCGCCTCATCCATGCTCCAGGCGGTTCGGGCCGTGCTGTACGGGTCGTCCTGGGCCCCCAGGACGTAGAAGCGCATACCGTCGGGCTTGCGCTTTCCCAGCATGCTGGACAACCCGTTCTGCGCCTGGAGCTCCCTACCGCTGTGCGCCAGCGACCCCTCACCGGGCAGGTCGTAGGAGGACATGACACCCACCGAGCCGAAGCGCTGCGGGACGTCATAGGCGGTGCGTGCCGCACAGTAGGCGCCCGCCGAGATCCCCATGATCATCCAGCCGGCCCGCTGGGTGGTGACGTTGGGGAAGGTCGCCTGGATCATGCGGGGAATCTCCTGCGCGACCCAGGTCCCCACAGCCGGGCGGCCGTTGATGTTGACGCAGTCGGGCTGGCTGGCGCCGTCCGCGTTGAGCGAGGGGAACACCAGGATCGACGGCGGGATACGGCCGGCATCGATCGCCTCCTGGAGTCGCTTGGATGAGGCGAGGCCCGTCACCAGGGACTGCGGGTCGCCGACCCAGCCGTGCAGGCCCACAAGGACGTTGTAGGTGCGACCGTCATCAGGCCGGTAGCCCGCCGGCAGGACGACGCGCACCGGCAGCTTGATGCCGCTGACCGGGCCGGTCCAGGTGGCCTCCTGCGAGCCGTCGCCGACGTCGTGGAAGGATGCCTTCCAGGCCGAGGCCGGGGCGGCGCCGAAAGCGGATGACTTCGGCGGGGACTCGATGCGCGAGGAGACCTGAGCGCGAGGGGCGGCCGCCTTGGCGAGGTCCCCGACGGTATGCACGTAGTGCATGGGCCGGTTGATGAGCAGGCCGCCCAGCGCCACGACGAGCAGCACCGGCACGCCCACCATGACGATGCGCGCCGTGTAGCGGCCTACGGCCCGCAGCACCGTGCGCAGCGCGGGGCGGGTGAGTCGGGTGGGCCTGTCTGCGCTGAAGGCGCCCGTGGCGGCCGGAACAGTTCGCGGCAGGAGGACTGCCGCGACGACGGTGGTCAGAACGGCGAGGACCAGCACGACCAGGATCGTTCGGAGGCTGGTCAGCGGGATGCTGCGCAAGAGGCTCACGTCCGATAAGCATGGCACCGCCTGCTCAAATCCCCATCATCCAGAGGTAGCAGAAGGGCAGTGCTCTTGCTCTCCTCACCTCCGCCACAGGGAGGCTCGGGCGGGACACAGGACTGTTGCCCCAGGTCCAATCGGTCAGTTTTGGTACGTGCCGGGGAGAAACGCGCCCGACGACGCCGGAGCAGACCGATCCGGCGGATCGGAGCGGAAGGCCGGGCCAGGCGGGTAGCGCCGGGTCAGGACGGGTATGGCCAGGTGGGGCCGGATCAGCGGAGTGGCTTGGCGGGGTGGGGAGGGCGAGCCGAATCAGCCGGCCGGGGCGACCTGCGGCGGCGTGGCGCCGCGGGGCTTAAGGGTACGTAATAGATGTCGGACCTCACGGGCACCATCGGTTCATGAGCTCCTCAGCGGTCCTTCTTCCCATCCTGCTGCTCCTCGTCGGCCTGGTGATCGGGGTGGTCATCGGCTACCTCGGCGCGCTCGCCCGGCGCACCGCCGCGCACCAGTCGGAGGGCGATCAGGTGGCCGGCCTGCGGGCGCAGGCCGCCCAGTGGCAGGCCCGGGCCGAGGAGCTGTCCTCACGCACCCAGGTGGCCGAGGAGCGCGCCGAGCGTGACGGCTCCGTGCTGCGGGCGCTCGCCCCCGTGCGCAGCCAGCTGGAGCAGGTGGGGGCCCGGGTGGAGTCCTTGGAGAAGCAGCGGGCGGAGCAACACGCGGCCCTGGCCGAGCAGCTGCGGGCCACCGCCCTGCGCGAGCAGGACCTGGCCCGCTCCACGGCCTGTCTGGAGGGGGCGCTGCGTTCACGCTCGGCACGCGGCATGTGGGGTGAGGTCGAGCTGGCCCGGGTCCTGGAGGCCTCCGGGATGATGCGGCACGTGGACTTCTCCGAGCAGCGCACCATCGGGGCGCTGGTCCAGCGGCGCCGCGGGCCGGCGGGTCCACCGGGCTCAGCCGCCTCGGCCGTCTCAGCCGCCGGTGAGGGTGCGGCCGGCCGCTCCCGGCCCGATGTCGTCGTCCACCTGCCCGGGGACGGCTACCTCGCCGTGGACGCCAAGGCGCCCATGGACTCCTACCTGGCGGCCACCGCCGTCCAGGGCGCCGGCGACGAGGACGAGGAGCGACGCAGGCAGCTTCTGGAGGCTCACGCCAGGGCGCTGCGCGGGCACGTCGACCAGCTCGCCGCGCGACGCTATGACCGGGCCCTGGGGGACTCCCCCGAGCTCGTGGTCCTCTTCGTCCCGGCGGAGGCGGTGCTCTCGGCCGCCCTGGAGGCGGACCCCGCGCTCCTGGAGCACGCGCTGGGGCGCGGCGTCGCCCTGGCCTCACCCGTGTCGCTGCTGACCCTGCTGCGCACCTGTGCCACAGCCTGGGCCCGCACCGCCGTCAACGACGACGCCCGCGAGCTGCTGGAGCTCGGCCGCACCCTCTACGAGCGGTTAGGGACCGTTGCCAGCCACCTCGACGCACTGGGCGGGGCACTGCGGCGCAGCGTCACCGCCTACAACAAGGCGGTCGGCTCCATGGAGAACCGGCTCCTGGTGACCGCCCGCTCCCTGGAGACCCTCGGGGAGCAGGTGGACTCCCCCACGCTCATCAGTGCCGACGCCGCCCAGGTGCACACTTTCACCGCACCCGAGCTCACCGCCGACGGACACCCGGCCTCCACCATGACGTAACGCATGCCATACTCTCGGCCCGTGACGATTGACGCCTCTATGGCGTCTATCAGTCAGCGTTGTCTCCCATCTCATGACTGGTTGACACGCTGCCAGAACGTTTCAATACCCGATGGGGCGGACACTTCCACCCCATCGGACCTTCTCGGAGGAAGACACCATGCTGTCATTCATCGGAATGATCATCACCGGCGCCGTGCTCGGAGCCCTCGCCCGGCTCGTCATGCGGGGCGAGCAGAACATCTCGGTCCTGTGGACCATCGTGCTGGGCGCCGTGGGCGCACTCATCGGAGGCGCAGTCGCCAGTCTCTTCGGCGTCGCCCACACCGACGGGATCGACTGGATTCGCTGGGGTCTGTCGCTCGTCGCCGCCATCGTCGCGATCTCCGTCTACCTGAGCGTCACCGGCCGCAAGTGAGTGCAACGCCCCCTGAACGCGGCGTCGGGGCACCGGTCAGATGATCGGTGCCCCGACGTCGGTCATGGAGTTCAGGACATGATCCCGGCAGATGCGGAACTCAGCCGAGCTCAGCTGGTCTGAGCAGGACTCAGCGGCGCTCGCCAACGACGGCGCCGGAGACGTCAGCCTCCTCCAGGCGCACCATACGCGACCCGGTCACCAGGCGATGCCCCAGCCAGATGGCCCCGAAGACCGGCAGACCGATGTAGGAGGAGAGCACCGCCACCAGCTGTCCCTTGAAGACCGCCTCATAGTTCTGGCCCAGAACCACCAGGGCGCACAGGGCGAAGGCCAGTATCGGCCCCAGCGGGAACCAGGGGGCCTGGTAGGGCAGGTCAGCCGGGTCGTTACCCTGGAGCACGTAGGCGCGCCGGAAACGGAAGTGGCACGCGGCGATCCCCAGCCACACGATGAACCCGCACAGGGCGGAGACGTTGACCAGCCAGACGTAGGCGGTGTTCTGCCCCACCACCGCGGTCAGGAAGCCGGCCGCCCCCACCAGCGCCGTCGCCCCCAGGGCCCGCACCGGGACCCCGTGGCGGTTGACGTAGGAGAACCAGGCCGGTGCCTGCCCCTGCAAGGCCATCGAGTGCAGCATGCGGGTCGAGGCGTACAGTCCCGAGTTACCGGCGCTGAGCACCGCGGTGAGGATGACGGCGTTCATGACAGCCGCCGCGACCCCGATCCCCGCCCGCTCGAAGACCAGGGTGAAGGGCGAGTAGGCCACGTCCTCGGTCTCAGTGTGCAGCAGCCGGCTGTCGTTGAAAGCGATGAGGAAACCGACGACCGTGATCGCCCCGATGTAGAAGATCATGATCCGCCAGAACACCGTGTGGATCGCCCTGGGCACGTCCCGGCGCGGGTTGCGGGCCTCACCGGCCGCCACGCCCACCAGCTCGGTGCCCTGGAAGGAGAACCCGGCCACCATGAACACTGACACGATCGCCAGCATCCCGCCGTGGAAGGGCGCGTCGTCGACGACCCAGTTACTGAAGCCCGGGGACCTCCCGCCGATGATGCCGGCGATCATCGCCAGACCCGCCGCGAGGAAGACGATGACCGTCACCACCTTGATGGCCGACAGCCAGAACTCCCCCTCCCCGAAGGCGCGGGCCGACAGGGCGTTGAGCGTCGTCAACAGGGTCAGGAACAGCGCCGCCCAGATCCACGAGGGCACCCCCGGCAGCCAGTAGCGCATGACGATTCCGGCGGCCACCAGCTCGGCCGCCACCGTGATCGCCCAGTTGAACCAGTAGTTCCAGCCCATCGCGAAGCCGAAGGAGGGGCTGACGAACCGGGTGGCGTAGGTCTGGAAGGAGCCGGCCACCGGCATGTGCGCCGTCATCTCACCCAGGGACTGCATGAGCAGCAGCACCATGAGGCCAATGGCCGCATAGGCCACCAGGGCGCCGCCCGGTCCGGCCGTAGAGACCGTGGCACCCGAGGCCACGAACAGCCCCGTGCCGATGGCGCCGCCAATGGCGATCATCTGCATGTGCCTGCTGGTCAGGCTCCGGTGCAGCCCGCCGTCCTCCTCCAAAACCTCGTTGGAAACCTGGCCGGAGACGCCGGAGACCACCGCGCCAACAGGATCCGGCGAGGTCACAGGGGCAGCACTGCCGGAACTGTCAGCACTGTCGGAACTGTCGGCGCCGCCGGCAGCGGGCCGCCCGCCCGACGCGGCGGGGGCAGGGCCACTGGGGGCGGACTCGTCATGGGAGTGTGTCACCCGACCGAGGGTAATCGTCAACCATGCAACCCGGCGTTCACCTTCGGTCTGTCTCACGCCCCTGGCCTGTGCAGAGGCTCACGACCGGCCCCGCAACCGGGGGCAGCGCAGCCTCAGCAGGTGTGGTCGGCAGCCGGCTCGCGACGCTTGTGTGCCGAGGCGGCACCCTGAGCCGCCATGAGGTCCGCGCGCAGGTTCTTGGGCAGGGAGAAGGAGATCTTCTCCGTGGTGGTGCGCACCTCCTCGACGTCGTCGAAGCCGAGCTCGGCCAGGCGCTCCACCACCTCACGCACTAGGATTTCCGGTACCGAGGCGCCCGAGGTCAGGCCGACCGTCTCGACGCCGTCGAACCAGGACGGGTCGATCTCGCTGGCGAAGTCCACCCGGTGGGCGGCGCCCGCACCGGCCTCGAGGGCCACCTCCTTGAGGCGCACCGAGTTCGAGGAGTTGCCGGAGCCGACCACGATCATGAGGTCCACCCTCGGGGCGATCTTCTTGACCGCGGCCTGACGGTTCTGGGTGGCGTAGCAGATGTCCTCGCCGGGCGGGTCAATCATCTCCGGGAAGCGCTCGCGCAGCAGGCGCACCGTCTCCATGGTCTCGTCGACGCTCAGGGTGGTCTGACTGATCCACACCACCTTGGAGGGGTCGCGCACCTCGACCTGGTCCACCTCGTGGGGGCCGTTGACGACCTGGATGTGGTCGGGGGCCTCACCCTGGGTGCCCTCAACCTCCTCGTGGCCGGTGTGGCCCACGAGGATGATGTCGTAGTCCTTGTCCGCGAAGCGCACCGCCTGCTTGTGCACCTTGGTCACCAGCGGGCAGGTCGCGTCGATCGTGTCAAGCCGGCGCTCGGCGGCCTCGGCGTGGACCGCCGGGGAGACGCCGTGGGCGGAGAAGACGACGCGAGCCCCCACCGGCACCTCGTCGGTCTCTGAGACGAAGATGGCGCCGCGCTTGGAGAGGGCCTCCACGACGTACTTGTTGTGGACGATCTCCTTGCGCACGTAGATCGGCGCCCCGTAGTGGGCCAGGGCCTGCTCGACGGCGTCAACGGCGCGGTCCACGCCGGCGCAGTAGCCGCGCGGGGCGGCCATGAGGATCCGCTTGCCGCCCTTGGGAGAGGGGGCCGCGGCGTCGGTGTGCTCACTGGCGAGCTCGGTGGTCGTCACGGTCACCACTGTGCCACAGGGGGACCCAGGTCCCCAGTGGTGGACGTGGCACAGTGGTGCATGTGACAGGCCAGAGCCCCTCCCCGCACAGCCCGCAGCCCTCCCCCGGTGCCGGCCGCGCGTCTCGCCCCGACGCGGGCGCCAGCCCCGGCAACCCCGGCGGCCCCGGCGGCCCCCGGGAGCTGGCGCCGCGAGCGAACCTCACCACCGCGGAGAACCCGTGGCCGCTGCGGCTGCTGTCCTCCAAGATCGACCAGTACGTGGCCCGCATGAGCCAGGTGTGGGTGGAGGGGCAGGTCATCCAGCTCAACCGCCGCCCCGGCGCCGGCATGGCCTTCCTCACCCTGCGGGACACGGATGCCGACATCTCCATGTCGGTGTCCATCTACGCCCGGGTCCTCGACGCCGTCCTGGCGCGCACCGGCGCCGAGCTCGGCGAGGGGGCCCGCGTGGTGGTGCGCGCCAAGCCCACCTTCTGGGCCAAGCGGGGCTCGCTCCAGCTGCAGGCCGACGACATCCGGCCCGTCGGCGTCGGCGACCTGCTGGCCCGCATCGAGCAGCTGCGCCGCATCCTGGCCGCCGAGGGCCTGTTCGACGCCGAGCGCAAGCGGCCCCTGCCCTTCCTGCCGCGCAAGGTGGGACTCGTGTGCGGGCGCCAGGCCAAGGCCAAGGACGACGTGCTGGTCAACGCCCGCCTGCGCTGGCCCGGCCTGCCCTTCGAGGTGCGGGAGGTCGCCGTCCAGGGGGCGCGCGCCGTCGGCGAGGTTACCCGGGCCATCCAGGAGCTCGACGCCGATGCGCAGATCGACGTCATCGTCGTGGCCCGCGGGGGCGGCGCCGTCGAGGACCTGCTGCCCTTCTCCGATGAGGGCCTCGTGCGCGCCGCGGCCGCCTGCCGCACGCCGCTGGTCTCCGCGATCGGCCACGAGACCGACTGCCCCCTGCTGGACCTGGTGGCCGACTACCGGGCCTCCACCCCCACCGACGCCGCCCGCCGGATCGTCCCCGACCTCGCCCAGGAGACCGTGGGTCTGGACTCGGCCCGCGAGCGCCTGCGCAGCGTGCTCGCCTCGCGGCTGGACGCCGAGCAGGCGGCCCTGGACCAGCTGCGGGCCCGGCCGGTCATGGCCGACCCCACCTCGATCGTGCGCGACCGGGTCATCGAGCTGGGTCAGGCCCGCGACAGGATGCGCCGGGCCGTGGAGCATCGCCTGTCGCTGGCGGCCGCGGACCTGCGCGCCGACCACGCCCGGCTGACGGCGCTGTCGCCGCAGGGGGTCCTGGACCGCGGCTACACGATTCTGCGCACTCCCGGCGGCAAGGTCATCACCAGCGCCGAGGACGTCAAGAAGGGCGACCTCATCGAGGGCGTCCTGGCCCAGGGACGGCTCGTCGCCCAGGTCGTCGGCGCCACCAAGCCCCGGCCCGCCGATATCGACTGAAGAGCAACTGGGCGCCGCCAAGGCCTCGGGGACCGTGCCTGCTCGCGGCCTGCTGGAGGCCCGAGGACGCACTGTAGGGCGCGCAGGCGGCCCCCTGGGGCGCGGTGGTCGAGGCTTTGCGTCCTCGCGCTCCGGGCGGCCGGCCGCAAGGCACTGGCGCAGACAGGTTTGGCGGAAGTGCTGACACACCTCGGTGAAACGACCTCCAACGACGCAGCAGGATAGAAGTGGTCTGACGTATCGGTGCACGTCGACCGGGACCAGCAAAAGTCAGGAAGGCTCTCAGACCCGGATTTTGTCCAGATGGGACGACTTTGGAGCCTTTACAACCAGTCGATGCCGCGCTAAAACGCTCTGACCAGCGCAGATGCGAACGCCACTGAGACGGGGCACCGTCAAAGTCGTCCCTCTTGGACACTTTTACCCTGCGGACACTGTCTCAGACCGTCCGACCCGCCCTGCCCGGGGCCGGCCCGTGCAAGAATCGGGGGGTGAGCTCCGAGATGAACCCCGGCCCGTACTCCGACCAGTACCCAGAGGAGTACTCGCCCCACAACAGCCCCTACTCGGCGTCCTCAGCATCGTCAGGGTCTTCAGCGTCATCAGCTCCTGGCGCCGGCGGGGCCTCCGGCGCCAACGAGGATGTCGCCTCGCTCAGCTATGAGCGGGCCCGTGAGGAGCTGGTGGCAGTCGTGCAGCGTCTTGAGGCGGGCTCCGTCCCCCTGGAGGACTCCCTGGCGCTGTGGGAGCGCGGCGAGGCCCTGGCCCAGCGCTGCCAGACCTGGCTCGATGAGGCCCGCGCCCGCCTGGCCGCGGTCGCGCAGGAGGACCCTGAGGACTGACGAGACCCGGGGCTGGCTGGGTATGACCCGCCCGGATCGGCGGCTCCAGGCTGCGTGCACGTGCCCGCATATGGCGACGTTGCCATTGGCCTGGAAGTCACGCCCGTGCCCGCACGCGCGGCGAACTGACCGAGTTGACCGGGGCTCCGGCTGGCGGTAGCACACTGATCGAGCGCCACCGGGCACCACAGCAGAAGCCCGAAGAGAGCCGTAGATGTCCAGCATCGGAGACAAAGGCTCAGATCCCTCCCATCCGGACGGAACACAACCGCATGATTTCAAGGTATTCGTTCATGTGGCCTGGGAGCCGAAAGCCCTTTGTCACCGATTTGGACACTCTTGGGCGAGACGGGCCCTGAGAGCGGCGCCGGATCGGTAGTCTGTGGGCGTTCACCCTTCGGCCCCGCGCATCGACCAGCGCGCCGGCCACTGCCGGGCAGTGTTGCACCACCGCGTTCCTCATCCGCCCGAGTCCTCTCACCGCCTCGTTCCGTCTTACGTCCCTCCCACGTCTCGTCTCAGTTCACTGCCACCGGACCCCGGTCCTGCACGAAGGAGTCACCCATGACCGCACCCGGCCGCCCAGGATCCGCCCTCGTCATCGGCGAGGCCCTGGTTGACGTCGTTATCCACCCCGGGCAGGAGCCCGTGGACATCCCCGGCGGCGCACCCGCCAACGTGGCCCTGGGGCTGGCGCGTTTGGGTCGTGACGTCGAGCTGCACTGTTGGATCGGCACCGACGAGCGCGGCAAGGCCGTGCGCTCCCACCTGGAGGCCTCCGGGGTCCGCCTGGCTCCGGGCGCCGACGGCGCGACGCGCACCTCCACGGCGCAGGCCACCATCGGGGAGGACCGCGCCGCCAGCTACGTCTTCGACCTGGACTGGAACCCGCCGCGCCCGAACCTGGCTGACGGGCAGGCACCACTGCTGGTGCACACCGGCTCGATCGCAGCGATCCTTGCCCCCGGCGCCGCCACCGTGGAGCAGGTGCTGCGTGAGACCCGCGCCACCTCCACCATCGCCTACGATCCCAATGCCCGCCCCCAGCTCATGGGTGACCCGGAGGACGCCCGCCAGATCGTCGAGCGCCTCGTGGGCCTGTCCGACCTGGTCAAGTGCTCCGACGAGGACATCGCCTGGCTCTACGGCCGGGACGCGGACCTGGAGACGGTGCTGCGCTCCTGGTTGGACAAGGGCGTGGCCGTCGTGGTCGTCACGCGCGGCAAAATGGGGGCTCTTGCCCTGTCCGCCTCGGGGGTGCGCCTGGAGGTGCCCGCCGACCCGAGCGTCGTGGTGGCGGACACAGTGGGCGCCGGCGACTCCTTCATGGGCGGCCTGGAGGACGCCCTGTGGAGCGAGGACCTCGTGGGCGCGGACCGGCGCGAGGCGCTGCGCGCCGTGGACGCCGCGACCCTGGAGCGGATCATGCGCCACGCCGCGGCCATCGCCGACATCACGGTCTCACGGGACGGGGCCAATCCTCCCACGCGCGACGAGCTGCCCTGAGGGGCCCGGCGCGACGCGTTCGTAGGGTAGCCCTCGCGTTCGTACCCTGAACCCCCGAACGCGCGACCTACCCTACGAACGCACGGGTAAGGGGCCGCGACAGTGACAACGCTGGCGCCGGAGCCGGGCAGTACGATCGCGCGGGCTCAGCGCAGGATCGCGGCGGCCAGCAGGACCACGGGCACGAATCCGGCTGTCGTCAGCAGGACGGCGTCGCGGGCCAGGTCCTTGGCCACCCCGTAGCGCGAGGCGTACATGAAGACGTTCTGCGCCGTGGGCAGGGCGGCGGTGACGACCGGGGCGAGCAGCTGTGCTCCGCTGAGTCCCGCTGCCAGTCCGACGGCGGCGGCCAGCCCCGGCATGACGGCAAGCTTCCAGCCCACCGCCAGCCACAGGCCGCTGCGCCGGCCCGCACCATGATGAGACCACGACCTCGCCCCGAGCGCCGGCGCCCCCTCTTCGGGCAGTCGGCCTCCCGTGGTGTCGGCCGCGTGCGCCTCCGATCCCGCCTCCGCCACCTGGGTTTCCTGCCCCTGGCGGGCTGACTGGACCGACTGCACCGATCGGGCCGGCAAGCCCGGCGGGGGCGGGGCGGCCTCCTCCGGCGCGGGATTGTGCAGGGGACGGGGCGCCCCGGCCAGGCTCATGCCCAGGGCCAGCATCATGAGCGGCACCGCGACGCGCCCGAGCATCTCCAGGCCCTGGGCCGGGTAGCCGCCGCCCCACTCCTTGAGGTCCACGCCGCCCAGGTTCGCCGCGGTCCCGGCCACAACACCCCACAGGAGCGGGTTGCGCAGCGGGACGGTCAAGGTCGCCAGGCGAGACGGGTTGCCGCGGCGGGTGACGGCGTCGAGCACGGTGAAGGTGGCCGGGGTGAGCACGAGGAGCTGGAGCAGGAGGATCGGGGCAATGGTGGCCGCGTCCCCCAGCACGAGGACGGCCACCGGGATCCCCAGGTTCGCGGCGTTGACGTAGCCGGAGGCGAGCGCGCCGATGGTGGCCTCGGCGGTGGGGCGGCGCAGCACGAGGCGGTGAAGGCACCAGGCCGAGACGATGGCCGCGAGCTCGGCGGCCACGGCCACGGCGGTGGAGCGGGAGAGGACCGCCGTCAGGTCGGCGCGGCTCAGCGTGGTCACGAGCAGGGCCGGGGTGGCGGCGAAGAAGCAGACGCGGGTGAGGACCCCGTCGGCGTCAGCGGGTACGGCCCGGGTGCGCACCAGTAGCCAGCCGATGGCGATGACCGCGCCGAAGACGGCCAGTCCCGCCACCACATCAGCCATGGTCTCCCCCTCTCATAGGCCCCGGCGCGACGAGTTCGTAGGGTAGCCCTCGCGTTCGTACCCTGAACCCCCGAACGCGCGACCTACCCTACGAACGCGCGGGCGAGGCCGCGGCAGTACGCCTTAGCCGACCGGTTCGAGGTCCACCCAGGTGCCGACGTGGTCGGAGATGATGAAGGAGGTCGTGCCCCACTCCACGGCGCGCAGGAGCGGTCCCCCGCCGGCCGCAGCGGCCTCATCGGTCAGCGGCAGGCCGTCGGGGCCGGTGGGCCACAGGTCGGTCAGCACGTGGTCGATGCGCCGCTTGGGGTCGGCTGCCGGGAAGGTGAGCCCCTCCCCCACGGTCCGCCCGAGCCCCAGGACGTCGACCTGCTCGGCGGAGAGGTTGTAGTCGCCCACGAGCAGGTGCGGCCCGGGCAGCCCGGCGAGCGCCCCCCAGGCGGCGGCGAGCTGGCGCGCCGCCATGGACTCGCGGGTCGCCAGGTGGGTGGAGGCGACCGACAACTGGTGGATCGGCCCACCGGCGCCTTCGGGCACCTCGAGGGTGGCGGCCACCATGATGCGCTGGGAGGCGGTGGACACGTGGTAGGAGCGCGGGTCCCAGGCCCGCTCGCCGCGCTTCTCCACGCTGGAGGCCCCGCGCCCCAGGCGCTTGACGTGCCAGCCGGAGACCGGGAACCGCGACAGGAGGGCGTTGCCGTAGCCGATCGGCCCGGCCCCGACGGCGGCGCGCAGCAGCCCCAGGACGTCATCGGTCGGCGAGCTCAGCGCGGTGCGCAGGGGCCGACGGCGCAGCCCCACCACCGGCCCGGCGTAGCTGGCGGAGAAGCGGCAGGTCGGCATGCCCAGCTCCTCAGCCAGGAAGGCGACCTGGGCCAGGCGCCCGGAGCGGGCCTGGCCCAGGTCCACCTCCTGGAGGGCAACGATGTCGGGGGCCAGCTCGGCGATCTGCTCGGCCGTGGCCCGCATGACGGCGCGTGCGGTGGCGGGGTCGGAGATGTCGGCCCCGGCCAGCGAGCCGGTGGAGGCGCTGCCGTCCCCGGCCCCGGCGCCGGGCAGACCGTGCTGCAGGTTGAGGCTCAGGACCCGGATCATGCTTGCTCCTCCTCGAAGGTCAGGCTCACGGAGTTCATACAGTAGCGCTGGCCGGTGGGGGGCTGGGGGGCGTCGTCGAAGACGTGTCCCAGGTGGCTACCGCAGGTGGCGCAGCGGACCTCGGTGCGCACCATGCCGTGGGAGGTGTCGGTGCTCAGGGTGACCGCCTCGGACTCGGAGGGGTCGTAGAAGGAGGGCCAGCCGCAGTGGGAGTCGAACTTGGTGGTGGAGCGGAACAGCTCGGCGCCGCAGCCGCGGCAGCGGTAGACGCCCTCGCGGCGCTCGTCGAGCAGGGCCCCGGTGAAGGGGCGCTCAGTGCCGGCCTCGCGCAGCACGTGGTACTCCATGGGGCTCAGGGCTGCGCGCCACTGGGCGTCGGTGCGCGCGGCGGCCTCCAGGTCGAGGGTCGGGCCGGAGGGCACGGAGGCGGACGTCACGGAGGGCTCGCTGCTCGCGTTGGTACTCATGGGCTCATCGTCACCCGCCCGACGGCGCCGGGCGAGATGCGTTCACGCAGCGAAAACTCACCCATCCGCTGGGGCGTCGGCCGCGTAGCGGCGGCCCGGCTCACCTGGGTCCCAGTCCTCCGCGCCGGGCGCGGTGCAGCAGGGAGCGCCCCATGGCCCGCCCCAGGGTGACGGCCCGCCGGGCTCCCAGACCGTGGGCCGCGCTCTCCCCCTCGGCCTCCGTGGTCACGGCGGCATCGTCCCCGCTTCCCGTAGCTGCCGGGGTGGTGTCGGTGGGAGCGTCCTTCTGCTTGGCGACGATCTCCGCCGCCGCACGGGCCACCTTCTCGGGGTCGAGGTCATGGGTGACCTCGACCTGCTCGACCTCCACTCGCGTGCGCGGCAGGGCGTAGGGGGCCTCCCGCTGGAGCCAGGTGACCAGCTCCTCACGCACGTAGGACTTGAGGGCGCCGACATCACCGGGATTGTCCCCGGTCAGGACGATGCGCACGGTGACGTGACCGCCGACGGCGTCGAAGACCTCCAGGGAGGCCTGGCGCCCGTCCCACACCGACGAGGCGGCCACGAGGCGGGCCAGCTCGGCGCGCAGCGAGGCGATGGGCACGCGCCAGTCCAGGTCGAGGGTGAAGAAGCCGGTGGCCTGGGAGCCTCCGCGTGTCCAGTTGGCGAAGGGGTTCTCGGTGAAGTGGGTCGAGGGCAGGATGAGGCGCCGGTCGTCCCAGGTGCGCATGACCACGTAGGTCAGGGTGATCTCCTCGATGGTGCCCTGCTGATCGTCGACGACGACGATGTCGCCCACGCGGATGGCGTCGGTGGTGGCCAGCTGGAGGCCGGCGAAGACGTTGCCGAGCATGGAGCGGGCGGCCATACCGGCGATGACGGAGGCCAGGCCGGCCGAGGCGAGCAGCGATCCCATGGCGAACTGGACGCTGGGGAAGGTCATGATGGCGCTGACGAGCCCGGCGATGACGATGATGGCCTGGGCGACGCGTCGGAGGACCTGGCTCTGGGTGGTCACCCGGTTGGCGCGCCCCTGGTCCCCGCCGGCCTGTGCCCCCTTGACGACGGTGGACTCGATGGACTTGGCGAAGGCGACGACGAGCCAGGTCACCGAGCCGATGAGGGCGATGGTGAGCCCGCGTTCGACGACGACCATCGTTGTGGAGTCGCTCTTGTCGAGCCGCAGCCCGGCCAGGGCCAGCTGGGAACCCAGGAATGCCCCGGTCATGGCGCCGACGGCGAAGACGGGCCGGCGCCCAAGCTCCACGACCTCGTGGTACAGGAGGCGGCGCCTGCCCATGAACGTCAGGATCGCCACCACCACGAAAGCGATGACGAGACCGATGACAGCGCCCAGCCCGGCGTGCCAGGCGATGGTGACCAGGTCGTTCGTCGTCTTGGTCACCACTTTGACGGTCTGGTGCACGTTGACCTCGGGTATGCCGGTGAAAGTGCTGGTGGGCGTGGGAGCGGAGGGACTCGCGCTGGGATCTGCGCTGGGGGTCGCGGGAGGGGTGGTGGCTGCGACGAGCATGACGCCACCTTAAGCAGCCCCGCTGTGCCTGGGCTGTGACGTATGGCTGGCAGTGGGAACCACCCCTCCCAACTTCCGCTTGACGTACTACGTGTGTCGTAGTACGTTAGATGCACGCAAGGACCTCAGGGCCCCGCCATCACGAACCAAGGAAGGAGGGTTCACATGATCAGCGCAGATGCCATTCGCGGCTACATCGACCTCATCGTCCTGTCCCTGCTCAAGCGGCAGCCGTCCTACGCCTACGACCTGGCCAAGACCATCACCGAGGTCTCCGACGGCGAGTACACCATCAAGCAGACCACCCTCTACACGGCCCTCAAGCGTCTGGAGTCCAGCGGCCTGACGGCCTCCTACTCGGGAGTGTCCGACTCCGGCAAGTCCCGCACCTACTACCGCCTCACCTCCGAAGGCACCACCCACCTGACCGCCAAGGTCGCCGAGTGGGAGGACACCAAGACCCTCGTCGACCGCTTCGCGAAAGGAGCCCGCTGATGGACACCATCGAGACCTTCCTCGACAACATGTTCGCCCCCTACCCGACCACGCCTCGCCTGACTGAGGCCCGCGCCGAGCTGCGCGCCATGATGGAGGACGCCTACAACGACGCCATCGCTCAGGGCAAGACCCACAACGAGGCAGTCGGGCAGGTCATCACCGACTTCGGCAACCTTCACGAGCTGGCCCCGGTCCTGGGCATCGCTCAGGACATCCAGCCCGCCGGCGCCCCGCAGGCGGCCCCCGCCGGCGCCCCGGTGGCTTCCGGGCCCAGCCGTCCCGTCGGCCCCGCGCCCGTCGGCGAGCCGGCCTCCTGGGGCGGCAATCAGGACGACGACCCCTTCACCACCCTCGTAGCCAGCATCTACTGGCCGGCCGCAGTGGTCATCTACCTGCTGTGGAGCTTCATCTTCGACGCCTGGGACATCTCCTGGATCCTCTGGCCGGTGGCCGCCGTCGCCTTCGCCATCTTCGCCTCCGTGCGCAGCTACCGGCGCGACCGCCAGTGAGTCCCTCCGCTCCGACTCGGGGCTCACCCGGTCATGAGCGAAGGCCCGGAACCTTGTGGGTTCCGGGCCTTTCGCAGTGGCTCCGACCGGCGTCGATCCGGTGACCTTTCGATTTTCAGTCGAACGCTCTACCAACTGAGCTACAGAGCCTTGGGATGGAATCGGTCCGACCATTTCTGACCGGACCGACCTTTCCGCGACCTCGACGGGACTTGAACCCGCGACCTCCGCCGTGACAGGGCGGCGCGCTAACCAACTGCGCCACGAGGCCAGTGTGAATTCACTGTGTTATTCACTTGTGCGAATCCGTACCCCCAACGGGATTTGAACCCGTGCTACCGCCGTGAAAGGGCGGGGTCCTAGGCCGCTAGACGATGGGGGCCAGGGGCCTTCGACGTCGTCGCGCCTCGAACCGGGATGAACACTAAGGGGACAGTCTTCCGCAGCGCAAATCCCGGGAGCGTGACCCTCCTCACCGCTCGGTTTCGGCGGGATTCCGGCCCGCGAGGGCTCCCGGGGCGGAGCCGGGAGGTCTGGCAGGCTGAGATCGTGAGCCACGAGCACCACCAGGAGCCGGACCGCACCCGGGAACCGCGGCCGGTCAGGATGTCGCAGCAGGAGTTCGAGGACGTCGTCGGTGACGCCCTCGACCGGATCCCCGCCGACCTGGCCGAGGTGATGGACAACGTCGTCGTCCTCGTTCAGGACGAGCCCGACCCGGAGATGCTCACCGAGGAGGACTACGACGACTCCGGCCTGCCCACGCTCCTGGGGCTGTACGACGGCGTCCCGCTCACTGAGCGCGACGAGGGCTGGTCCATGGTGCTGCCCGACCGCATCCTCATCTTCCGCGGGCCCCTGGAGCGCTGGTGCTCCAGTCGCGAGGAGCTGGAGGAGGAGATCACCGTGACCGTCATCCACGAGGTGGCCCACCACTTCGGCATCCCCGACGAGCGCCTCCACGAGCTGGGCTGGGAGTAGCACCGCGAACAGTGCGCGAGCAGACCGTCAGGGTCATGACCTCGCAAGCACCCAGGGACCTGCCTTAGTGTGGCCGGCATGAACGACCGTTATCGGCCTGACACTTCCGACACCGGCAAGCCCCTCGCCCCTGGCGCCACCAGCCAGTCCTCGCCGCATCACGTGAGTCGGCGGCCAGTGCTCCTGGCGGCCCTCCTGGGCGCCGGCTCCCTGGCGGGATGCTCGCTGATCCCCGGCTCCTCGTCGGCCGGCTCCTCCTCCCCCAGCGTGCGGCCGACGACCCCGAAGCCGGCTGTGTCGAGCGCCGCTCCTTCGCCCACCGCGGCTGCGAGCGCGACGCCGTCGGCCACCGCGACGGCCACCGACGGAGCGCTGGCCGGCTGGAGCCTGGAGGAGAAGGTCGGCCAGCTCATGATGGTCGGGGTGGACGCCGCCGCCCCCACGCAGTCCTCCGCCCAGGCCGTCGAGACCCACCACGTCGGCAACATCTTCATCGCCGGCCGCACCACGGCGGGCAGCCAGGCGACCCAGAAGGTCATCGCCTCCTTCACGTCCAAGGCCGGCCCGGGCACGACCCACGCCGCCCCGATGCTCGTGGCCACCGACCAGGAGGGCGGCGAGGTCCAGGTCCTGTCCGGTGCGGGCTTCTCCGACATCCCCTCGGCGCTGGAGCAGTCCGCCCAGTCGCGCGAGCAGCTGGTGGCGGCGGCGCGCACCTGGGGCAAGGAGCTGGCCGGGGTCGGGGTCAACATGAACCTGGCCCCGGTGGTCGACCTGGTCGACATCGCCCGGCCGGCCTCCAACGAGCCCATCGGCCGCTGGGGGCGGGAGTACGGGCACGACGCCGCCACCGTCTCCTCCCAGGCCGGCGCCTTCGCCGAGGGGATGCAGGCATCGAAGGTCATCCCCACCTACAAGCACTTCCCGGGACTGGGACGGGTGAAGGACAACACGGACACCTCCGCGGGTGTCGTCGACTCCGCCACAAGCCGCCTGCCCGACGCCGCCGTCGGCGTCTTCGCCAACGCCATCGCCGCCGGTGCGCAGGTCATCATGGTCTCCTCGGCGACGTACTCGCTCATTGACTCCTCGGCGCCGGCGGTCTTCTCCTCGAAGATCGTCACCGACATGCTGCGCACGGAGATGGGCTTCTCCGGGGTGGTCATCACCGACGACGTCTCCGCCGCCGTCCAGGTCAAGGACGTGGGCGCGGGCGATCGGGCCGTGCGGGCGATCCGGGCCGGATGCGACCTCGTGCTGGCCTCGGCGGACCCGACGGTGGCCGCGGACATGGTCAAGGCCCTCATCGCCACCGCCCAGTCCGACCCGGCCTTCGCGGCGCGGGTGGACGAGTCGGCCACGCGGGTGCTGAACCTGAAGAAGAGCCTGCAGTCCTGAAGCGCGCCGGTCAGCGCATCGGCCTGCCTGAGCCAGTGGCTCAGGCAGGC
>NZ_KV811038.1:14476-38318 GCF_001812965.1 Actinomyces sp. HMSC075C01 | reverse complement strand
GGCCTGCCTGAGCCAGTGGCTCAGGCAGGCCGATGCGCGTTCTCAGGTGAGCCGGCTCTCGTCTCAGCGGGTCTTGGTGGTGCCCTGCGACGATCCGTTGGACTCGATGCGCTTGGCCAGGCAGTGGTCGGAGTCGTAGCCCTGGGCGTCGCACCAGGCGTTGGCCTGGTCGGCGTCGTCGTAGAGCTCACCGGACAGGGTCACCCACCAGCCGCTGACGTCGTAGACCGGCCACTGGCTGGTCTCGATGATGACGGCCTTCGGATTGGACTGCCGAGTCTTCAGGAACTCCGCGAGAATCGAGCGGTTGTTCCAGGTCTGCCCCTCGGCCACCAGGCCGACCTTCTTGGAGGACAGCTGCGGGGTCCACTTGCCCCGCATGCTGTTCATGACGATGGGGTAGTCGTGCTTGATCTGCCACTGGATGGCGTCCCCGGCGGCCTGCTCGTCCTGCGCCTCCTGGTTGGCGTTGGCGCTCGCTGAGGAGGCGAGGGTCATCGGGGAGTTCGTCGAGCTCTTCGCGGTGACGCTGGTTGAGGTGCCGCGGTCGAAGGAGGGCCTGACCGACAGGCCCTTGAGGTCGAGGTCCTTGGCGGTGCGGAAGTAGTGCTCCTCGCCGAAGCGCAGCGTCACTGTCCGCCCGCCGTTGGGGATGATGAGCGGGTCGCTGGAGAGGTCGAAGGTTCCCGAGGCCACGAGGTGATCGACGTCGGCGCCGCCGGTGGGGCTGGTGGAGCTGTAGACGAGGACCTGGTTGGACGATCCGGCCAGGAAGTCGCCCTCGGCGCAGGAGGTCACCATGGTGCCCTGGACCTTGAGCTCGCCCTGGCCGTCCTCCACTGAGGTGATCGTGAAGGTTGGCATGCTGGAGCAGGCCTTGACCGCGCCCGAGGGCAGGGCTGACGCGGTGGACGTTGCTGCGGCGTCGGCGTGGCCGTTCTGCTTGCCGTCCTTGTCGCCGTTGCTGTCGGCCTTGTCCTGGGAGGTGTCGGAGGAGTCTCCGTCCTTGCCCTTGTTGGCGAAGTAGTTGCCGGCCCACAGGCCGCCTCCGCCGACGATGACGAGCAGGAGGGCCACGATGATCGCGATCAGGCGCCCGGTGCTGGATGTCGACGGCTGATTCCGCTGAGGGGGTGGCATCTGGGCCATCATCTGGGGGCCGAACATGTCCAGCTCCACGGCCGGCTGACCGGCGGAGAAGCCCGACGGCGCCCCGCTGGGGGTCTCGGCCCAGGCAGCGATATCCTCGGCCGACGGCGGCGGGGGTACGGGAAGGGCCGCTGACTCGGCTGAGCCCGCGGCAGGAGCTGCCGAGCCCGCTGTCCAGCCGCTGACCACAGCCACGGACTGGGCTGAAGCCGTGAAATCAGTCGTGTCAGCCGAGTCGACCTCGTGCCGCTGCGAGGCGGGGGCGAGGACGGTCGTGTCGTTGTTGTCGGAGTCCGCAGCCGCGTCGGCGGCGTCCTCAGCGGCTTCCGCCTCTGCGTCGGGCTCGGTGGCAGCCGCCGACTCCGTGGCCTGCGCGCCCTCGGCCGCGTCAGCGCCCTCGGCACTCCCCTCACCGTCAGACTCGCCAGAGTCGTCATCGGCGCCCATGGCCTCGTCGGCCCCGGCGTCCTCGACGCTATCCGAGGCTTCATCATCAGGCTCATCGGTCCCCGACTCTTGGGCCTCGTCGGCAGCCTCATCGACCTCGGTCGACTCCGCACTCGGATCGGCGCCCGGCTCACCGTCAGCCTCGCCAGAGTCGTCATCGGTGCCCTCGGCGTGCTGGTCCTCCGAGGTCTGGTTCTCAGCCTCGTCGTCCTCAGCGCCCCCGGCGTCCTCAACGCCATCCTCAGCCTTGTCATCAGGCTCATCGGTCCCCGACTCACCTTCGGCCTCGCCAGAGTCGTCGGCATCCACGGCCTCGTCGGCCGCTGCGTCCTCGACGCTATCCGAGGCTTCATCATCAGGCTCATCGGTCCCCGACTCCTGGGCCTCGTCGGCGGCGTCCTGCGCATCGGGATCGGTGGCAGCCTCAGCTGAGGAGTCCGCAGACTCCGGGCCTCGCACCCCCTCAACCGCTTCGGTGTCCTCGGAGTCCTCAATGGGCTCCTCGATCCCCGACTCACCATCGGCCTCGCCAGAGTCGTCGGCATCCACGGCCTCATCGGCGGCACCCTCAGCCGCATCAGCGGACTCAGCACTCCCCTCACCGGCGACATCCGAGGGCTCCGAACCACTCTCCTCGGCCGGCTCGGACCCATCAGCGGCCTCGTCCTCCTCCGCCAGCGTGCCGCCGTCTTCAGCCGGCTCAGCCGGCTCCGGGCTCTCCTGAGCGAGAGCGGGAACCACGGTGGGCTCGCCGCCCGCAGCCCCCGCAGTACCCACAGCGTCAGCGGCATCGGCCGCCGCGTCGTCGGTCAGGTAGCCGCGCGCCCGAAGGTTGGCCAGAACCTCGACGTTGCCGGTACTGGCCAGCCAGCCGAGCAGGTCGGGATAGGCGGCCGGGTTGGTTGACAGCGGCGCCCACAGGTCGGGCCGGCTCTGCGCAATCGCGGCCTGCAGAGCCTGGTCCGGAGTCTGAGCGGCGACCGCCGCATTGGCCTGGTGCGCCGCCATCATGAGCTGAACCGGATCCATGCAGGGCCTTTCCGGGAGAACGTATGGGTGACCTCGACTGATCGGGCACACAGCCAACCCATCCCGGGTCCTTCACCAGGCTCCGATCATCCCCGATGGTAGCCATGAATCGGCTGCAAGGTTCAAAAAACGGAACAAGCCTGGAGAAACGCTCTCATCCTCGACGCCGCTGCACCCCCTTCCGCCCTCACGTCAGGGACCTCCCCGACCCCGGCTCAGGGTCGAGCCTCCACGCGCTCAGGGGACCTGTCCTCCGCCAGGAGGATTCACCCGTCCCATACCACTGCCAGACTGAACCTATGAGTAACTCCACCCCAGTCGCCATATCCTCTGTCCTCACGCCCCACCAGCCGGTGGACGACCCCGTGGTCTCCGCGCGCAACCTCACCAAGGTCTACGGCCGCGGCTCGGGCGCCGTCACAGCGCTCGACTCCGTCAACGTCGACATCGCCCGCGCCCGCTTCACCGCCATCATGGGGCCGTCCGGCTCCGGCAAGTCCACGCTCATGCACTGCCTGGCCGGCCTGGACTCGATCACCTCCGGGGAGATCATGCTCGACGGCGACATGGTCTCCTCCATGAACCAGCGTCGCCTCACCCGCCTGCGCCGCGAGCGCATCGGCTTCATCTTCCAGTCCTTCAACCTGGTCCCCACCCTCACGGCGGCGGAGAACATCACCCTACCCCTGGATATCGCCCGCAAGAAGGTCAACCCGCAGCGCTTCGACCAGGTCATCGACGCCGTCGGCCTCAGGGAGCGCCTGTCCCACCGGCCCGCCGAGCTCTCCGGCGGCCAGGTCCAGCGCGTGGCCTGCGCCCGGGCGCTCGTGGGCGAGCCTGCGGTCGTCTTCGCCGATGAGCCCACCGGGAACCTGGACTCCGTCTCCACCGACCAGGTCCTGGAGATCCTGCGCCGCAGCGTCGACGAGCTGCGGCAGTCGGTGGTCATGGTGACCCACGAGCCGGAGGCGGCCGCCTGGGCCGACACCGTCATCTTCCTGCGCGACGGACACGTCGTCGCCCAGCTGGACGAGCCCGACCGCGACCGGGTCCTGGACGCCCTGCGTGAGCTGAGCGAGACCGAGCCCGCCCCCGCAGCCGCCGCCCCGTTCACCGGCTCGGCCGTCGAGGGGGCCTGAGCCGTGAGACGAGTCGCCTGGCGCTCCGTGCGCGCCCACGCCAAACAGTTCTTCCTGACCACCTTCGCCGTCATGCTCGGGGTGGCGTTCCTGTCGGGCACGCTCGCCCTGCGCGCCTCCATGTCGGAGACCTTCTCCAAGCTGACCTCATCCACCATCACCTCCGACCTGTACGTCCAGGGCCCCAAGCTCGCCGGCAGCGGCGACGACAGCTCATCGAAGTCCCTGCTCACCCAGCCCATCGACAGCTCCCTGACCGAGCAGATCAAGCAGATCGACGGCGTCGAGGCCGCCAACCCCGGCGTCCAGATGGTCGGGGTCCTCGTCGGCTCCAACAACGCCCCGGTCACCACCACCGGCGCCCCCACGCTCTTCATACCGCTGTACGACAACGAAAAGGGCCTGACCTGGGTCCAGGGCCACAAGCCTCAAGGGGCCGGTGAGATCACCCTGGAGTCGGGAGCCCTGAAGAACTCCGGCCTCAAGGTCGGGGACAAGACGCACATCGTGGTGCAAGGCTCACCCACCGAGGTCACCGTGGTCGGCGAGTTCCACTACGAGTCCTCCATGGCCAGCGCGACGGTCGTGGGCGTGGACCCGAGCTGGCTCATGCCCATCGCCGCCCCGAACGGCAAGGTATCGAACATCTCCGTCGACGTCGCCCAGGGAGCCTCGGTGGAGACGGTCAAGTCCGAGATCACCAAGATCCTTCCCGACGGCGCCCAGGTCCAGCCCCGCGCCGAGGTCATCAAGGAGCAGAACAAGACCATTGAGGAGCAGCTGGGCTTCGTCCAGGTCTTCCTGCTGGTCTTCGTCGTCGTCGCAATGTTCGTGGGCTCCTTCATCATCATGAACTCCTTCGCGATGAGCGTGCGTCAGCGGGTCAAGGAGTTCGCCCTGCTGCGGGCGGTCGGGGCCTCGCCGGCCTCCGTGTTCGGCGTGGTGTTCCTGCAGGCGGTCGTCATCGGCGTCGTCGGCTCCGCCCTGGGCGTGGCCGCGGGCGCGGGACTGCTGGCCGGGCTGTCCGCGCTGCTCGACGCCGCGGGCATGCCGCTGCTGGAGGGCACGGGCCTGAGCGGGACGATCATCGCGATCTCGCTGGCGGTGGGGCTGGCCGTCACCGTCGTCGGTGCTCTGCTGCCGGCTCGGGAGGCCGCCCTGACCCACCCGGTGGAGGCCATGCGCGGCGTGTCAGGCTCCCGGGAGAAGTCCCTGGTGCTGCGCACGATCCTGGGCGGGCTGCTGCTGGCGGCCGGAGTGGCCGCGATCGCCGCCGCGTGGGTGAACGCGGACCTGTCGCAGCGCGGCCTCATCATGGGGCTGGGCGCGGGCGGCACGGTCCTGGGACTGCTCATCGTCTCCCCGACCCTGGCCCGCCCGGTGGTGGCCGTGCTGGGTCTGCCCTTCCGGCTGCTGCGGCCGGCCGGGCGCCTGGCGGTGCGCAACATCGTCCACAACCCGCGCCGCACGGCCAACACCTCCGGCGCCCTCATGGTGGGCATGGCCCTGGTGTGCGCCGGCGCCACGCTGGCCGCCTCCTTCCAGTCCTCGACCTCTGACGAGATCGACAAGTCCCTCAAGGCCGACCTCGTGGTCCAGCCCGCCACCATCGGCAGCCTGAGCACCCGGCTCTCGGCCGACAAGGCCAAGGAGATCGCCGCCATCGACGGGGTCAAGGAGACCTCCTCCTACTCCATCTACACCGACTCCGTCACCAAGCCCGACGGCAGCCAGAACGCCGCCGCCACCGTCATCGTCGTCGATCCCGGCACCTACTCCACGGCCTACGACGTCTCCGCCAGCGCCGGGTCCATGAAGGACCTGGACGCCACCCACGTGGCCGCGAAGAAGGACGAGGGCCTCAAGCTCGGGGACAAGGTCTCCGTCACCGGCCCCACCGGGTCGGTTGAGGCCACGGTCAGCGCCGTCGTCGACCCGAAGGGAACCGGAGGGAACTACTACATCTCCCCGGAGTTGGCGGCCGCGGTGGGCTCCTGGAACTCGCCGAGCACCAGCACGGACCCGGCCCACGTTCTGGACTCCCCGCAGGGCATGCTCCTGACCCTCAAGGAGGGCACCGACCTCGACACGGTACGGAACAAGGCCCGCGACATCGTGGCCGACACCTACCAGTACGCGGTGCGCGACGCCAACGAGATCTCCGACCAGGTCGGCCAGCAGATCAACCAGATGCTCGCCGTCCTCTACGGCCTGCTGGGGCTGAGCATCGCCATCGCCATCCTGGGCATCGTCAACACCCTGGTGCTCTCGGTCTCCGAGCGCACCCGGGAGATCGGGCTCATGCGCGCCGTCGGCCTGGGCAAGGCCCAGCTGGCCGGGGAGATCATCACCGAGTCGGTCCTCACCTCCCTGTACGGCACCGTGCTGGGCGGGGCGACCGGGGTGGTCCTGGCCGCCGCCCTCAAGGAGGTCCTGGAGGATCGGGGGCTGACGAGCCTCAGCATCCCCTGGGGCCAGATGGTGGGAATGCTCGTGCTCTCCGTGGTGGTCGGCGTCATCGCGGCCCTGTGGCCGGCGCTGCGCGCCTCCCGGATTCCGGTCCTGGACGCCATCGCCACCGAGTGAGCAGCGTTCGCCGAGTAAGCCGAGCAAGCCCGGCGCCCCGGCCGACCCCCGCGACGGGGGCGGGCCGGGGCGCCGGCACGTCGCGTGCCCCGGCCCGGCGGCCGTCCGAGCCATGCCCGGCGGGTATTCCCGCGCCCGGTATCTTCCTTGTCACCGCCTCTCCCCCTGCCGCGCCGGCTTCCCCTCCGATAGCCTCGTGCGATCATGCCCGAATCGTCCTCCCGGTCGTTCCCGACCGTCCCGGCAGCGCTGTCCGCCCTGACTGCACGGCCCCTGCAGTCCATGACTCCCGACGCCCCACTGCCCCATCCCCCGTCCCTGGGGGCCGGGGCGCTTCTGCGCTGGCTGCTGCGACGCGCCGCCGTCCCGGTCACCCTGGCGACCCTGGCGGCCTGCACCTCCAACATCATCCAGGCGATCGTGCCGGCCTTCCTGGGGCAGGCCCTGGACGCCGGCATCGAGAACGGCCTCAACGGCCGCGTCTGGGGCATCGGCGCCCTGCTGCTGGTGCTGTTCGTCGTCTACGCCGTCGGGGACACGATGCTGTCCTACTTCGGGATGATGGCCTGGATGCGCACCGGCTTCGACGTCGACCGGCTCGTGGGCCGCCAGATCTCCGCCACGGGCAAGGACCTGTCCCGGCAGGTCTCCACCGGTGAGGTCGCCACCATCATCGCCTCCGACGCCGGCTACCTGGGCAATCTCATCGAGTACCTGCCGGCCCTGCTGGGGGCGGCGGCCAGCTTCCTCGTCGTGGCCGTCCTCATGCTGCGCACCTCGGTGAGCCTGGGGCTCATCGTCATCCTGGGCATGCCGCTGGTGGCGGCCATCGTCACCCTGGTCATCCGTCCCCTGCAGAAGCGTCAGGCCGTTCAGCGCGAGGCCCAGTCCGCGGTCACCACGATCACCACGGACACGGTGGCGGGCCTGCGGATCCTGCGGGGCATCGGCGGGGAGGACGTCTTCGCCCGCCGCTACCGGGACGCCTCCCAGGAGCTGCGCCGCCGCGGCGTCGAGGTGGCCTCCTCCCAGGCCACCCTCATGACCCTCCAGGTGCTGCTGCCCGGGCTCTTCGCCGCCATCGTCGTGTGGGTGGCGGCGCGCATGGCCGTGGCCGGCAGCCTCACCCCCGGCGGGCTCATCACCTTCTACGGCTACACCGCCTACCTGTCCTGGCCGCTGTGGGTGTTCACCAGCTCCGTGCAGGACTACACCCGGGCCGTCGTCGGCGCCCGGCGCCTGAGCCGCCTGCTGGAGGTGGCGCCGGCCGCCGGCAGCCTCGTGGAGCGCCTCAACCTGGACCCGGCCGCCGCCCACCCCGTCAGCGGCGACCTGGTGGACACCGGCAGCGGCCTGCGCCTCAAGGAGGGCCGCATGACGGCCCTCGTGTGCCCCGACCCGCAGGTCTCCGCCGACCTGGCCACGCGCCTGGGGCGCTTCACCGACGCCGGCCCCACCGTGACCCTGGCGGGCCGGCCACTGACCACCATGCCCCTGGAGCAGGTGCGCGCCAGCGTCGTCGTCTCCGGCGCCACCGCTCAGCTGTTCACCGGGACCCTGCGCGAGGCCCTCGACGTGCGCGGCGGCCCCGACCCGCAGCCGGCGGGCCTGGAGGACCTCGTACGCGCCGAGGCCGAACGCACCACCGGGGCCGACGTCGACCAGCAGGTCCGCCCCCAGGAGCGCGAGGCCCCCGGCGACGACCGGCTCATCGAGGCCATCGAGATCGCCGACGCCAGCGATGTCCTGACCTCCCTGAGCGAGGGCCTGGCCGGGATGATCACCGAGAAGGGCCGGTCCCTGTCCGGCGGGCAGCGCCAGCGCGTGGCCCTGGCCCGGGCGCTGCTGACCGAGGCGCCCACGCTCGTGCTCATCGAGCCGACCTCCGCCCTGGACTCCCACACCGAGGCCCGCGTGGCCGCCCAGGTGCACCGGGCCCGCGCCGGGCGCACGACCGTCGTCGTCACCGCCTCGCCGCTGGTCCTGGAGGCCTGCGACGAGGTCGTCTTCCTCGACTCCAGCGGGACCGAGCTGCTGCGCTCCACGCACCGCGAGCTCATGGCCATGGCCCGCGACGGCCACGCGCAGGCGGCCGACTACCGCGCCGTCGTCTCACGGGCCATGGGTGAGGATGAGGAGGCGAGCTGCTGATGGCGCTTCCCGTCGCGCCCGGGCCCGTCGCCCTGCGCAAGACCTTCCGGATCATGGCCTCCTACCGGGGGCGCTTCGCCGTCGTCCTGGTCCTCCAGATCACGGCGGTCCTGTCCACGCTCGTGGCCCCGCAGCTGCTGGGGCGGCTGGTCGGGCGGGTCTCGGCCGGGCGGGCCGACGCCGGCTACGTGGACCGGATCGTGCTGACCATCATCGCGGTCACGCTCGTGGGCGCGCTCATCAACCGCTTCGCCCAGAAGCACGCCCGCACCCTGGGTGAGTCGGTCTTCGCCGACCTGCGCGAGCGCATGATGAACCGGGTGGTGCACCTGCCGCTGAGCACCGTGGAGTCCGCCGGCACCGGCGACCTCGTGGGGCGCACCACCACCGACGTCTCCCGCATCGAGTTCCTGGTGCGGGTGGGGATCCCGCAGATCCTCGTGTGCGTGGTGACGATCGTCTTCACCCTCCTGGCCGCCGCCGTCGCCGACCCCCTCCTGGCGCTCGGGCTGCTCGTCATCGCCCCACCCGTGTGGTCGATGATGCGCTGGTACCTGCCGATCTCCATCCCCGCCTACCGGGCCGAGTCGGCCGCCCAGGCTCGCCTCAACGGGGCGGTCTCCGAGACGGTCGAGCACGCCGAGACCGTGGACGCGCTCGGCATCGGGGCGCGCCGCGAGCGGGCCATCATGGCCTCCATCAAGGAGGCCTGGTCCCTGGAGCGCTACACGGCGGCGCTGCGGGTGCGTCTGTTCATGGTGCTCGACGTCGCTTGGCGGGCGCCCGTCGTCGCCGTCCTCCTGTGGGGCGGGTTCCTGGCCGCCCGCGGCTACGCGACCCTGGGGGCGATCACCACGGTCGCCCTGTACTCCATGGAGCTGCGCAAGCCGGTGGGCCAGCTCATGTTCTGGGTCGACCAGGTCCAGATCGCCCAGGCCTCCCTGTCCCGCATCCTGGGGGTGGAGGAGGTCCCCGACGACCGCGCCCCCACCGGCCAGGAGCCCCAAGGCACGCGGATCGTGCTCGACGACGTGCGCTTCTCCTACCGGGAGGGCGTCGAGGTGCTCCACGGGATCGACCTGGAGCTCGTGCCCGGGGAGCGGCTGGCCGTCGTCGGGCCCTCGGGGTCGGGCAAGTCCACGCTGGGGCGGATGCTGGCGGGCATCAACCCGCCCACCTCCGGGAGCGTCACCGTGGGCGGGGTGGCGCTGACGGACCTGACCGAGGACGAGCTGCGCCGCCACGTGGCCCTGGTGACCCAGGAGCACCACGTGTTCGTCGGCACCGTGGCGGACAACGTGCGCCTGGGGCGGCCGGGCGCCTCCGATGAGACGATCCGCGAGGCCATTGAGGCCATCGGGGCCGATGCCTGGGTGGACGGGCTGCCCGGGGGGATGAACACGATGGTCGGCTCGGGGCACCTCGAGCTCAGCCCCGCCCAGGCCCAGGAGGTGGCGCTGGCCCGGCTGGTGCTGCTGGACCCGCACACGCTCATCCTGGATGAGGCCACCTCGCTGCTGGACCCGCGCGCCGCCCGCACCCTGGAGCGGACCCTGTCCACGGCGCTGGCTGGGCGCACCGTCATCGAGGTGGCCCACCGCCTCTACACGGCCGCCGACGCCGACCGGGTCGCCGTCGTCATGGACGGGCGGATCGTGGAGCTGGGCACCCACGAGGAGCTCGTGGCCCTCGGCGGGGAGTACGCGAGCCTCTGGCAGGCCTGGAACCAGGAGTAGCCGGGCATCCCGCCCCATGCTGGCAGCGGCCCTTCACAGATCGCCGGTGGCGAAAGCCGGCCCCTATCGTCCACACCTACAAACCCGCTCGGGCCTGCGTTGTTCCACGAGGGCGCAGGCTGTGAGATTCTTAGGGCGGCGGGTCGTCCCACTGTCGCGATCCCGCCGCCTCGCAGTCAGCTGACTGCGTCCAACGCCGTGCCTCACACAAGAAGGTTCGTTCATGCCCAACAACCAGCCACCTCCCCCGCCGTCGCAGGCGACGCCGTCGGCCTCCACCACGCCTCCTCGCAGGGCTGCCGGCAGCGCCCAGCCCACGCTCGGCGAGCTCATCGCCCGCATCTCGGAGAACATCTCCGCACTGGTGCGCGGCGAGATCGACCTGGCCAAGGCCAAGGGCCAGCGCATGGCCAAGGAGATGGGACTGGGGGCCGGACTGCTCGGCGCCGCCGGGGTGCTGGCCCTGTTCATCTTCGGGCTGGTGCTGGGGGCCATGACGACCGGACTGTCCCACGTCATGCCGCTGTGGGCCGCCTTCCTCGTGGTGGCGCTGATTCTCACCCTCATCGCCGTGCCGATGGCCCTGATCGGCATCAAGCGGCTCAAGGCCGCCAAGGCCGACACGCCGACGCCGCAGGAGGGGCTGAAGGAGTCCGTCAACGCCGTCAAGGGGGCCGTGACCTCCGGCCTGCAGAGGGGGAACGCCCGGTGAGCACCAACGCCGCACCCACGCCCGTCCCCGCCGCGCCGGCTGCACCGGCCGCGGAGGCCACGCAGGCGGCGCCGTCGGCTGACGAGGTCCTGTCCGACCTGGCGGCCCGGCGTCTGGCGCTGGCCGCCGACGTCGACGAGCTCGCCGCGCGCCTGGCCCCGAACAACCTGGCCAAGGTCGCCAAGCTCAAGGCCCGCGAGAAGGTCCAGGGCCTGCGCAGCCAGGCCGCCAGCAAGGCCGAGGAGAAGGTCGGGCAGGTCAAGAACCGCCTGGTCTCCCTGGCCGGCGGCGGCACCGACCCCGAGGGCGGGGTCGACACCTACGAGCCCGGCACACTGACCCTCGGCCAGCGCGTCTCCCGCCTGTTCGACGACGCCCGCGACGGCGACCCCGCCTCCCTGGGGATCGTCACGGTTGCGGGGCTCGCCCTGGCGGGCCTGAGCGTGACGGCGACTGTCGCCGCGGTCAAGGCCTTCCGCGCGCGGGCGGGTCGGGCATGACCAGCGGACAGCAGGCCGGTGCCTCCGGCGCTGGGGCCGCTGGGTCCGGGTCGCTGAGCCCCGAGCAGATCGAGGAGCGGCTGCGCGCTCAGCGCGAGGCCCTGGCGGCGAGCGTCGATGAGTTCGCCTCCCGGGTCGACCCGCGCACGCAGGCGAGGGAGGCCGGGGAGCATCTGCGCGAGCAGGCGAGCGCCAAGGCCGAGCACCTGCGTGAGCAGGCCGTCGCCGGGGCCGACCGTTTGCGAGAGCAGGCGGAGGCCGGCGCCGGCCGACTGCGCGAGGGGGCGCGCCGCTGGGCCGAGCAGGCGGAGGAGACCTGGGAGCGCGCCAAGCAGGGTGACTCCGAGGCGACCTCCACGCTCGCCAAGGCGGCCGCCGTCGCCGGGGGCGTGGTGACCGCCGGCGTCGTCCTGGCCCGCCTCGCCCGCCGCTGACACAGAACCGCCCGTCGAGGACGCACCATCAGGCTCGCGGACTGCACCTCCAGGGTCAGTCCTCAGCCCCTATGGTGCGTCCTCGCTTCGCATCGGCACTCCGCGAACTCCAGCACCAGGAGCCAACCGTCCACATCGAGGACTGCGATGTCCGCCGGGAACGTACTTCTCCTCCAGATAACTGCATTCAAACCTCAGTGACCTGGAGGAAAACGCAGTCCTCGATCACAAAGTACGTCCCCGACACAGAACGCAGCCCCCGTTGACCAGCGCTCAACCCGCGCCATCCCAGATGGCCAGATGCGAGCCCCCGTCACGTAGCCACAACGACATGTCTGAGCCAGGGTCTCGAGAACCTCGCGAGTCTGCCGTGGTGATTGTCGATAGGGGCGGCGGCGTCCGATGCGCACCGCAGGGGAAGAACAGATCCGAGTGCGGATCCCACGAATGAACCTCAAAGTGTCCGGGAGGGACGACTTTAACGACAAGGCCTGCGAGCGTCACTTACATCTGTACTGGTCAGAGCGATTTGGTGCGGCTTGCCCCGTCCGAGGCAGCTTCAAAGTCGTCCCTCATGGACAAAATCCGTCTTCCCACCCCCAATACAGCCCCACGGCGCCTGCCCCAAGGCCCCCTCGCCCTGGGCCCGCACCGGCCCGCAGGTCACAGATCAGTCACTGCCCCGAATTGGTCTCGACCACCTGCGCCGGCGTCCTAAAATCACTTCCGTGACAACGGCGCCCACGACTCCCCCGGATACGGTGACGGATCCTGCCCCCTCCCTCCCTTCTCTTGATGTCGCTCCGGGCTCTGTGGTCCGGGTGCGTGACGAGGACTGGCTGGTCACCCAGGTCTCCACCACGTCTGACGGCATGCTGGTGACGGTGCAAGGCCTGTCCGAGCTGGTTCGGGACACGACGGCGCAGTTCTCCGCTGGTCTTGACCACATCGTCCCGGTGGATCCGCGCCACACCCGAGTCATCGCGGACACCTCCACCCGTCACCGGCTCTCGCGCCTCTGGCTGGAGGCGACGCTACGCAAGACGGCCCTCCCGGCCACCTCCACCGACCTGGCCGTGGTCAGTGACGTCCTCGCCGACCCCCTGACCTACCAGCTGACGGCGGTTCGACAGGCCCTGGACCCGGCAAACCTGCGCCCGCGCATCCTCCTGGCTGACACCGTAGGCCTGGGCAAGACCCTGGAGATCGGCATGATCCTGGCCGAGCTCGTGCGCCGCGGCCGGGGCGACCGCATCCTCATCGTCACGCCCCGTCACGTGCTCGAGCAGATGCAGCACGAGATGTGGTCGCGCTTCGCCCTGCCCTTCGTGCGCCTGGACTCGGTGGGCATCCAGCGAGTGCGCCGTTCGGTGCCGGCCTCACGCAACCCGTTCTCGGTGTTCCACCGCGCAATCATCTCCATCGACACGTTGAAGTCCGACCGCTACCTCAATCATCTGCGCAAGCAGCGCTGGGACGCGGTCGTCATCGACGAGTCTCACAACGTCACCAACAAGGGCACGCTCAACAACCGGCTCGCGGACATTCTGGCCCGCCAGACCGACGCCCTCATCCTGGCCTCGGCCACGCCCCACAACGGCAACCCGAAGTCCTTCGCCGAGCTCATCCGTCTGCTGGAGCCGACGGCGGTACACGCGGACGGCACCCTCGATGAGGAGGCGGTGCGTCGCCTCGTCATCCGCCGTCACCGTCACTCCGACGAGGTGCGCGACGTCGTGGGCGGCCGCTGGAAGGAGCGCCTGACTCCAGTCAACAAGCTGGTGGAGCCCTCCCCGGCCGAGGACGCGGTGGCCGGCGAGCTGTCACGCACCTGGCTGCACCGGCCCGACGGCGCCTCGGCACCGGGCGGCCGCAAGCCCCCCGCCCGCGGCGGCGACTCCCTGTTCGCCTGGACCCTGGCCAAGTCCTTCCTGTCCTCGCCGGCGGCCCTCATCCAGACGATCGACGAGCGCCTGGCCCGACGCCGCAGCCGGGCAGCAGCAGCCGGCTCCACCCCGGAGCCCTCGGAACAGTCCCAGGCGCTGGCCCGCCTACGCGAGCTGGCCGTGGAGGCCAACACGACGGCCTCGGGCAAGTACCAGGCGCTGCTGGCCGAGCTGCACCGCATCGGGATCGGCCCCAGGTCGACCGAGCGCGTCGTCGTCTTCGCCGAGCGCATCGCCACGCTCACCTGGCTGGCCGAGCACCTGCGCGAGGACCTGCGCCTGCCCGCCGACGCGGTACGCGTCATGCACGGGAGCCTGTCCGACGTGGAGCAGCAGGAGATCGTCGAGCAGTTCCGCCAGGCCCACACGCCGGTGCGCGTCCTGGTGACTGGCGACGTCGCCTCGGAGGGCGTCAACCTGCACGCCCAGTGCCATGAGCTCATCCACTACGACATCCCCTGGTCGCTCATCCGCATCGAGCAGCGCAACGGCCGCATCGACCGCTACGGCCAGTCCGTCTCACCGCAGATCACGACCCTGCTGCTGAGCCCGTCGGACCCGCGCTTCTCCGGCGACGTCCGGGTGCTCACGCGCCTGATGGAGAAGGAGGATCAGGCGCATCGGGCCCTGGGCGACGCCGCCTCCCTCATGGGCCTGTACTCGGGCGAGAAGGAGGAGGAGGCGATCCGCCAGGCGCTGGCGGCCGGGCAGGACATTGACGATGTCGTCCCCGACGCCGACGACGCACTCACCCTGGATCCGATGGCGGCCCTGTTCGCGAAGCTGACGGGTACGGCCGAGGCCAAGGGCGACGACGCCGCTGCCCCCACCGGCGCCGGGGACTCCCCTGCTGATTCAAGCAGTCCCGGCGACCCGGCCGGTCCGGCCACCGCCACCCAGCCTGCTGCCCCGCTGGCGACGTTGACGCTGTACGAGACCCAGCTGGACTATCTGCGCCAGGCCCTCACCGAGCTTTATGAGCGCCCCGAGGAGCCCGAGCAGCGCCAGACCGGCGGCGGGGGTGTCTCGTGGCGCGAGCACGGCACGCAGCACGTGGTGGAGATGGTGCCCCCGGCGGGGCTGCGCCATCGCCTGTCGGTGCTGCCACAGTCCTACCTGCGTGAGCGCCGCGTCCAGGAGCACCTCAAGCTGGCGACGACGCAGACGAAGGGCGCGCGCCTTCTCACGGAGGCCCTGAGTGACTCCTCGGACTCCTCCTGGCCGGAGGCCCACTATCTGGGGCCGCTGCACCCGGTGCTGGACTGGGCCGGCGACCGGGTCCTGGCCAAGCTCGGCCGATCCTCAGTGTTCGCGGTGCGCGGCGACGTCGACTCACCGACCGTCCTGCTGCTGGGGACGCTGACGAACCAGGCGGGCCGGACGGTGTCGATGGTGTGCGTCAGTACCGCCTTCCCCTACCTGGACCTGGCAGCGGCCAGCGCGGACCTGACTGCGGGCCGGCCGGTCGAGGCGCAGCCGATCGGGCAGGTGCACGACTCCCCCGCCGCCATGTTCGAGGCGGTGGGCATCTCCCGGGAGCTGCGGAACTCCGGGCCGGTGACGCAGACCAACCTGCTGGAGGCGCTCATCCCTCCGGCGGTGGATACGGCTAGGGACCACATGAGACTGACCCTCGACGCAGCGGAGGAACAGGCGAAGGCTCGGGTGGATGCCTGGGCGGAGCACGCGAATGCCTGGGATGACGAGGCCGGTCGCCTCATCCAGAACCGCCACCTGCGCGAGCAGCGGATCACGGTGGCTCAGGAGCGCGAGCTCAGGAAACAGCACCTGCCCGCGCACACGCTGGTGCGCCCGCTGCTGGTGGTGGTGCCGCAGGACTTCGGGATGGAAGGGGATCTCTGATGGCGGTGTCGGATGCGCTGGTCGTCGGCGAGGACTGGATCAGCGAGCACTACTTCACCACGGACGCCACCAAGGAGTCCTTCCTGGCGCGCGTGCTGGAGCGTCGCAAGGAGTGGGATGCCCTGGAGAAGCCGGCCGATCCTGGTACCGCTCCGACGCCGACGCCCCGGTCCCGATTCCGTTCCGAACGTTCCCGCCTGGAGGAGCTGCTGGCGGCCCTGCCCGCCGACGACGCCGACTCCTTGACCGGCGCGGCCCTGGAGGCGGCCGGCGAGCTCGATGTGCTCCTGCGCGAGATTCTGGGCTTCACGTCGTCGGAGTACCGGCTGACCGAGCGGGGCCCGGTGACCCTGGTGAGGCCGGTGGGTGATGAGGGCCCGGCGCCGCTGGCGCTGCTGCGCGCCCGCCCGGTGACCACGGTGGAGGACCTGCTGGTCAAGGACGCCCCCACGCTCGCTGAGGAGTGGCAGCCCGTGGACCTGGGGGACCCCGCTGCCCCGGTGCTGGAGGGGGCCGAGCCGGTGGAGTCGGTTTCTCGGGCCCTGTCGACGCTTCTGACCGACGAGCACGGTCCGGCCTTCGCCCTGGTCCTGGCGGGCCAGTGGGCGCTGGTGGCAGAGCGGGAGCGGTGGCCAGAGGGCCGCTGGCTGGCGGTCAACGTGCAGCTCGTCGTCGAGCGTCATGAGACCACGCGCGGCGGCGAGGTGGAGCGAGCCCTGACCTGCCTGGATGCCCGCTCTCTGCTGCCGACGGCGGAGGGAGAGACGTGGTGGGCGGCCACCTTGGAGGACTCGGCAGCCCACACGGTGGGGGTCTCGAAGGACCTGCGCGAGGGCGTGCGCTCCTCCATTGAGATCATCGCGAATGAGGTGGTGCGCCGTCGCGCCGCGCGGGGGCTGGAGCCGCTGCCCCAGGAGCGGGCGCAGGACCTGGCTCTACAGTCGCTGCGCTACATCTACCGGATCATCTTCCTGCTGTATGCGGAGGCGAGCCCCGAGCTGGGGGTCCTGCCGGTGGGCGCCACCGAGTATGACGCCGGCTACGGCCTGGATCGTCTGCGCGAGCTGGCCTTGAGGGAGCTGCATGAGGAGTCGGCCCTGGCGGGCACGCACATTTACGAGTCCTTGGACCGTCTGTTCCGCCTGGTCGATGAGGGGCACAACGAGCAGGTGCCGGCCGCGCAGGAGGGCAGCTTCGATGGTCTGGTCTTCCGGCCGATGCGTGCCGACCTTTTCCGCCCGGCGGCGACCGCCCTCATTGACGAGGTGGGCCTGGGTAACGGGGCGCTGCTGCGGGTGCTGCGCCACCTGCTGCTGACTAAGGAGAACAGCAAGAGCGGCCGTGGCTTCATCTCCTATGTGGAGCTGGGCATCAACCAGCTGGGTGCCGTCTATGAGGGGCTCATGAGCTACTCGGGTTCTTTCGCCACTGAGCGGCTGTGGGAGGTGGCGCCGGGCGGGGATGCCTCGAAGGGCTCGTGGGTGGTGCCCGAGGATGTCATGGAGGGCCTGGAGGACAAGGACTTCGTGACGGTGGAGGATGAGGTGACGGGCGAGCGCCGCAACGTCACCTATGAGAAGGGCCAGTTCGTCTACCGGCTCTCCGGCCGGGACCGGCAGCGCTCAGCTTCCTTCTACACCCCGGAGGTGCTGACGCGGTTCACGGTGCAGCAGGCGCTGGAGGAGCTGCTGGATCAGGATGGGCGGACGACGAGTGCTGAGGAGATCCTGCATCTGACGGTGTGTGAGCCGGCGCTGGGTTCGGGGGCCTTCGCGATTGAGGCGGTGCGCCAGCTGGCGGAGCAGTATCTCTCGCGGCGTGAGCGGGAGCTGGGCCGGCGCGTGGATCCTGAGGAGCGGCCCCGGGAGCTGGCGAAGGTGAAAGCCTTTATCGCTCTGCATCAGGTCTACGGGGTGGACCTCAATGCGACGGCGGTGGAGCTGGCGGAGGTGTCCCTGTGGTTGGACACGATGGTGGAGGGCCTGGCGGCCCCGTGGTTCGGGCTGCGGCTGCGGCGCGGTAACTCGCTGGTGGGGGCGCGCCGGGCCTTGTACTCGACGTCCCAGTTGAAGAAGCGGGCGTGGCTGTCGGCCGCGCCGGTGGCTGAGCCGCTGAGCCAGGTGGCGGCTGTGCTCGACGACGCCGATGCCGCCTCCCGGCACCGGATTGGCGGGGCACTGGACGTCTCGGGGAGCATCCATCACTTCCTGCTGCCGGCTAAGGGCTGGGGCAGCGCGGTGGAGGTCCCCAAGCAGGTGCGGGACTTGGTCGATGCCGACAGGCTCAAGGCTCTCAAGACCTGGCGCAAGGACATCACGAAAGCGCTGAGCACTGCTCAGGCTTTGCGGCTGACGGCCTTGGCGCGGCGCGTGGAGGTGCTGTGGGAGATGACCTTGCGGCGCCTGCGGGTGGCGGAGGCGGAGGCTTCACGCCGCATTGACCTGTGGGGCCGCGAAGCCCATAACGACGCCGGTTCAACGGTGTCCCGTGAGGAGATCGAGGCCTACTTGGCGGCATCGGGCTCGGCGTATCGGCGGCTGAGGCTGGTCATGGATGCGTGGTGTGCCCTGTGGTTCTGGCCGCTGACCACGGATATAACCCCGCCGAGCCTGGATGAGTGGCTGGGCGCCCTGGAGGGGCTGCTGGGCAAGCAGGTCAAGGATGCCAAGGGCACCGACGGGACCCTGGTGGATGCTTCATCCTGGGCGGAGCTGGAGACCATGGAGGAGGTCGAGCTCGGCCTCGCCGGAGCCCGCCGCGTGGAATCAGTCATTACCGAGCACGAGTGGCTCACCGTGGTCCAGAAGGTGGCGGAGGCGCAGGGCTTCTTCCACTGGGAACTGGACTTCGCCACCGTCTTTGCTCGCGGTGGCTTCGACCTCCAGGTGGGAAACCCACCGTGGGTGAGGCCTGACGTCTCGGTTGAGGCCCTTCTGGCCGACGGCGACCCCTGGTGGATGCTCACGAAGAAACCATCGCTTGCGGAGCGGCAGGAGCGCCTGCCGCGCACTCTGGCACGTCCTGGCGTCCTCACCACCGTGCTCGACGGAGCCGCCGAGACCGAGGTCCTCGCTGAGTTCATCAGCGACCAGACCGTCTACCCGATCATGGAAGGACGCCCCGACCTCTACCGAGCCTTCATGTGCCAGGTCTGGGAGCACCAGAAACAGCAGGGTATCTCCTCCCTCATCCACATGGAGACTCACTTCACCGATGCCAAGACCCCAGAACTACGTGCTGCCGCCTATCGGCACCTGCGCCGACACTGGCAGTTCATTAACGAACTTCAACTCTTTGACATCCACCACCTCAACGCATACGGAATCCACGTATATGGCGTAGAGCGATCACCCTCATTCCTCCATGCAGCCTCGCTGTACCACCCCGAGACAGTGATTCGCTCCCTCATGCACGACGGTAGCGGGGAAGAGCCAGGCTTCAAGGATCCCCACACCGGCACCTGGGATTTAAGGCCGCACGCAGCCCGCATCGAATCCATCGATGAAGTCACACTGAAGACCTGGCAATCAGTAACGGAATCTGACGACTGGAGTTCCCCCTCGATGGTCTCCACCGTGAACTCAGCTGCCGCACGTACACTAGCCACACTAGCCACCCAACCGCGCATCGGTAGCCTCGACCTCCATTTTTCGACTGGCTGGAACGAAACAACAGACTTCCAAAGAGGACTATTCTCAAAACGATGGGGCGCAGCATCCTGGAGCGACGCCATCATTCAAGGACCTCACCTCCACGTCTCAACCCCACTGTACAAGCAACCCAATGAGTCCATGAAGCACAACCTGGACTGGACCTCAACAGACCTGGAAGCACTCCCCACGAGCGCACAGCCCGTCACCCAGTACAAGCCTGCCGGCGACCGCGCCACCTACGACCGCCTCTACACCCACTGGGACGACTCTTCCGCCCGCGACCACTACCGCATCGCCTGGCGCGCGATGGCCGCTAACACCGGAGAGAGAACACTTATTCCAGCCATCATTCCGCCTGGAACGGCACACCCTAATGGTGTTTTTTCCTCAGGCTCCGCAACGATCACAGGTCGATCCCTTTTCGCCGCACAAGCCAGCCTATCATCACTTTTAGCTGACTTCACTCTTCGAGCACTTCCCAAGTCCGGTATTTACTTCCCCGACTTCTCTAGGCTGCCCGCTCTACCCCACAACCACCCTCTCACCACACATGTCGTCCTACGCACCCTTCGGCTCAACTGCGTCACCGACACTTACACGGATCTGTGGACCGAGTGTTGGGATGAGTCGTTTGTGACTGACACTCCGATCTTGGAGCGTCATGATGAGCGTCCGATTGGTCCGGAGTGGACGGCGGATACGCCCTTGCGTCGCGCGGAGGATCGTCGTAATGCTCAGGCGGAGATCGATGTGATGGTGGCGATAATGCTGGGCGTGCCGATCGAGGACTTGTGCACGATCTACCGCACCCAGTTCGCAGTGCTGTACGACTACGACCATGGCCGCGGCCAGGGCGCTTACGTCTATGACGCGAATGGTCGTCAGCTGCCGACTCCGGTCCGCCAAGCCTGGGAGAAGCGCCAGCGCCCGACCTCCAATGAGGACATGCCACTCTCCGAGCGCACTCACACCCACCCTGGCTCTGGCGTCTCCTACGTCTACGACCTCCCCTTCCGCATCCGCGACCGCGAATCCGACTTCCGCCGCATCCACACCGCCCTTTCAAATAGAGAAAAGGCATAAACTTCCACTCTTCCCAGCAGCAAAGCCATAGAGACTCATTTATCACCAGCCTCTCAAGCACCTACCCCACAAGGAATAATCATGGCATTCAAAAGATCAGTTCGAAAGACAACACGGTACACCACCCCCGGAGAACTCTATCGCGACCTACCACAACGTGCCGGAGCAGTTCAAGGTTTATGGGCACATCAGGCCGAAATGCTCAAAGCATACACAGATAAAGCCAACCATCCCGACATTGCTCTCGAATTACCGACAGGCACCGGAAAGACACTTATTGGGCTCCTCATCGCCGAATGGAACCGTCGATACCACAACCAACGCGTTCTATACGCATGCCCAACACGGCAGCTAGCAGAACAAGTTTATATCTCTGCCAATCGCGAAGGTATCGACACAACATTATTAACCGGCTCTCACGTAAAATGGGACCCACTTTCTAGAATGCACTACGAGTCCGCTCAACGTGTTGGCATCACCACTTACAGCAGCATATTCAATTCACACCCAAAGCTAGCAGACCCGTCAGTCATGCTATTCGATGATGCCCATGCGGGAGAACAGTATGTTGGAGAGGCGTACAGTCTTAGTCTTAACAGATACAATGACACCAATGAATACCATCGGACCCTCGAGGTCATAAGTCCAGCAGTTGACAAAGTATTCCTTGAGCGCTTAACAACCGACCAGTCAGATCCGGCAATTACAAGCGAAGTTCGTCTAGTAGTGCCGTTGCGGCAAGCAGGAATGGTAAAGGAACTCACTAAAACGCTGTCTACACTCAGAGAACCGCATTCATATCGCTACTCGATGATTCACCAGGGCGTAGCGTCCTGCCTAATTTACGTTTCATACTCAGAAATACTAATACGTCCATACATACCGCCCACAAACCAAAATTCTTTATTCACACAAGCGAGGCAGCGCATCTATCTTTCAGCCACACTTGGTGACGGCGGTGAACTTGAACGCGCGTTCGGTCGGCACACCATCGAGCGGCTGCATCAGTTAGATGATAATACTGCACCACGATCGGGGCGACGTTTTTTTGTATTCCCGGAGTTCGCCCCTAATTCTAAAGAAGAAGCTGCAGAACTGAGTAAAGCCATTGTTACCCAAGCAGGGAAGGCCCTTATCCTCTCTCAGAGCAACGAAGTAGCAATGAAAGACGCTAAGGAACTAGCACAAGACGGCTGGCGCACCTTTGGTATAGACGATGTATCCACAAGCATGCAGACATTCATCGACGCAGAACATGCAGTATGCGCCTTGGCCGCTCGCTATGACGGCCTCGACCTTCCCGGAGACGCCTGCCGGCTGATTGTATTTGACGGCACACCCGATCAGCTGAATCTTCAGGAGCGTTTCCTTCAGCAAAATGTGCAAGCCGGGGTTGCCCTTGAGACTCGCATCCGTACTCGGATTGTTCAAGGTAGTGGACGCTGTACTCGAGGCTCAAAGGATACAGCGGTTGTTCTAATCAAGGGAGAACTATCTCACTACTTGACGCGTCCAGAAACGAGGCTACCCCTTTCTCCTGAACTCCAAGCAGAAATTCTTTTTGGGTTAGAGAATTCTCAAGACCGAACCAGAGAGGACATACTAGAAAACACTCGTGCATTCTTAAGCCAGGATACCGATGACACTTGGAGATCAGACGCGGAACCAATACTTACCGATTACAGGCGCGAGGCAGTTCAATCCCCCTCGCCAGGTTCCTACTATCTATCCGCTTGCGTGGACAAAGAGATCGACGCATGGAATTCAGCGTCAGTGAGTTCGTGGCGAGATGCCGCCAATAGTGCTCACTCCGTCTGCAACACACTTGGAAATGGAGGTAGAGCAACCCGACAGTATCAGGCATTCTGGAAATATCTGGAGGCAGCATGGACCGATATGGCTGCAGAAGAGAGCGGGAACTCTCTGCTGAAATCTGTATCTCGAAACTTACTATCCGAGGCCTTATCTATGGCCGGGAGGTGTCTATGGATCAATCAAATGGCACAGTTTCCAGAAACAGAAGCACCAACAATGAGTCAAGCAGACAACGTCGCCATTAATACTATCGTGGCGATACTCAGAGGAGACCTCAAGGAAAATCGCCATCGAGACAAGCTAATCCGTATGAGGGACGAGATTTCTCAACGGGATGCCGGTAGGTTCGAAGCCGGACTGACAACACTTGGTCGTATGCTTGGGGCCGATGCATCGAAACCGACACGGCAGGGCCGCTGCGACTCCACGTGGTGCTGGGATAACGAACTGTGGCTTGCACTTGAAGCCAAAAGTGAACACAATACTGCCGGCACACTGTCCATCAAGGATGTTCGACAATCTAATGGACAACTACAACTACTGGCCGACGATCGCAACTGTTCAACTACTCCGCCAGACAGCGCAGTCGTCATAATTTCCCCTAAGCCTGGTGTGCATAGTGACGCCATCACCATCGCACACAACGATGTTTATCTTGCACATCCGGACACAATTAGAACTATCGCTGCCGACACAGAAAATGCATGGAAACGCCTTTTAACTGGGATTAGCGGCATGAGCGCGGAAGATCTACATACTCTTGTCGCCCAGACACTTCGAGGGTTTGAGCTCCTACCTTCGGACATCCGTAACCGCTTGACCAGAAATCCTATTGGTCAAACTAAAGTCATTCCCGAGGATTGATGACGATTTTCCTCTCCCCTAACCTTCGGGCCGAAGGTATCCGGCACTCCAACACCGGCCGCCTCTCGACAACCTTCTCAAGAACTTCGCGAGGTTGGTGATGACGTCTCAAAATGGGCAGGCGTAATAGTTATCCCCTTCTTCCGAATCCTCCCTCGGATCACCCGTTCTCCTTGCCGGGGAGGGAGGCAGGGGGGCGGCAAAGTCGATGGGCGGTTGTCTGATCTCTAGTGGGTCTGGCGTGTTGATGTGGTGCGGCGTGACCCGCACGGTGACGATGAAGGCGTCTACTCAATCCCGTCACCAGCGAGGTCACGCCGCCAATGTCATCCTCCACCACGACCGCCTTGTCGCGCCAGCCCCTGGTCCAGGTTCTCAGGAACATCACCGACCCACGCGACAGGCGCGGTGTGCGTCATAACCTGTCTACGGTCCTGTCCCTGGCCGTGACCGGGGTGCTGGCCGGCTGCCGGAGCCTGACAGCGATATGGGAGCACACCACCGACCTGACCAGCGCCGACCTGGAGGCCCTGGGACTAGCGGCGGGCCAGGCCCTGCCCTCGGAGTCGACCATCCGACGGGTCCTGCAGGACCTGGACCCCGCTGACGTTGATGCCCACCTGAGGTCATGGTTGTGCACGCGTACCGGCACCATCAACGGCCGCACAGTGATCGCCGTGGACGGTAAGACCATGCGCGGCGCCCGCACCAGCAAGGACCCAGCGCCGCACCTCC
>NZ_KV811038.1:0-14376 GCF_001812965.1 Actinomyces sp. HMSC075C01 | reverse complement strand
CTTGGACCACGCCACCGGCGCCGTACTGACCCAGGAGCGGGTGGCCAGCAAGTCCAACCAGAGGTTCCGGCTCTCAGGGTCCTGCTTGAACCCCCAGGCCTGAACGGGGTCGTGGTGAGCGCTGACGCCATGCACACCCAGGCGGACACCGCCGGGTGGATCCGCGGGCGTGGTGGTCACTACCTCCTGACGCCTCTGGACAACCACAAGACCCTGCGCAGGACGCTCAAGGCCCTGCCCTTCAAGAGTGTCCCGTCCATCTCCTGGGTCGACACCTCTCACGGTCGGTGGGTGCGGCGCACCGTCAAGGCCCTCGAGGTCCCTAAGTGGGTGGACTTCCCGGGGTCTGCGCAGGTGGTCCAGGTCCGCCGCACCCGAACCGTCAAAGGCCGCAAGCGCGTTGAGGTGGTCTACCTGGTGTGCTCCCTGCCCATGACCGACGCCCAGCCCGAGGCCATCGCCGCCTGGATCCAAGGACACTGGGGGATAGAGAACCGACTTCACTGGGTCAGAGACGTCATCTTCGATGAGGACCGCCACCAGCTGCGCACCCGCAACGGCCCACAGGTCATGGCCACCCTGCGTAACCTGGCCACCCGGCCTCATCCGCCTGGCCCACGGCGCCCAAGCCGCTATCGCCTCAACCGCCAGATCCCTGTCACGACAACCAAAACGCGCCATCAAGCTCATCACCCAGCCAACCACCTGACCCGACTTTGCCGACCCCCTGAGGCAACCCCATGTCGCAACTTTGTACTATTTTGTGCTAGTTGCAGTACTAGAGGCATCTGCGTCGTTCAGCGTTGCGCGGACCAGTTTCAGTGAGATCACTTCGTCAACCAGCTTTCGTAGTTTACGAACATTACTAGTACTGCTCGCGTGAGCGTAGAGCATGAGCTTAACCTCTTCCTTATCAAGGATAGCCTGCTCATCAGACGAGAGCACCTGAAAGCAGGCGTCTACCAATCTATTAATGACCTCCTTAACCTCATCTGCAGTCAAGGACTCAAAACGTATCAACGCATCAAAACGCGAATACAGGGCATCTCCGAGCGCCTTCCGGATCTCATCCTCTGACCCATAGTTCGACGTACATATAATCAGAGTAGAACCAAGTGGAACTCGATAGTTTTTGTCTTCGAATACACCTTCATCGAATACTTCATAGAAAGCGCTATGAAATACAGGGTTTGCCTTGTCGAACTCATCAATCAGGATCACTCCAGATGAGCGATCGAGCAGATCTCGCGCAAACGAACTTTCGGAGTGCGAACCACCAAATACATAGGAAGCGAACTTGTCGCTATGGAACATCGAGAATTGTTTGCGCATCAGTTTTCCACCGAGAAGTCCGTTCAGAAACTGGGCAGTCTCTGTTTTTCCTACACCGGAGGGTCCGTAGAACATCAGAACTACGGGTTTGCTTCGCTTATCATTCGTCAGCGGGTAGAGGGCGGCCAACATCCGCTCGCGGACCGATCGCTGGCCGACGAGATGATCCGCGAAACCGTCGCGAAACCTGATCAAGGTGTCACGCGTGACGACTGGATAGGTGTAACGCTCAACTTTTGTCGTAAACACTCTATCGAGCTGTGTATGAATGAGCTCGGGCGGATTATGGAGGAGCAGATGCTTCGGGTTGAGTTCTCGCACTAGGCCAACAAAGTTCGTGATGGCATGCTCATGGACGCTTGCGTAATCGCTTGACATAGCGACCACGCAGTCTGGACGAGAGGTAGCTACTTCCTCCTCGGAGGTTTCTTGTCCATCCACGGTGTGTCGGATCCGACGCCTGGCTTCATCACGTTCATTCAAGAGGTCGAGTAGGTATTGTCGCTGGCTTTCACCAAGTTGCTCTTCGAACCACGAAGGAGGGCCGTAGTAGACGACGACATTCGTATCACTCCCCATACTCGACCCCCGCAAGGATGACATCATACACGTCGAGAAACTTGTTTGATTTCGTCGAAGTACCGTCGACTATATCCAATCCGGTCAATGGGATCGACTCAGATTCGGACGTCATCTCGACCTGCATCATCAAACTGGATTCCGTCGCCGCACCAACCTGAATGCCGTGAAATACAAGCCGCATGCGACCGAGATCAACTAACCCGTAGTTGTTCCGAAACGCACGAATATTGAACCGCAGGATGCACTTCGAGCCATCAACATCCTGGCCGAGTAGTTCATAGTAACCTTTTGCTGATAGTAGAGCATTATCTAGTTCGGCTAGATTGACAGGCATCTCATCTTGGTTGAGCATCACCAAGTACGGAGTATACATTTTCATGTACGCCGCGGAGCCGTTGCGAGCAGAAACTGTCAGGCCGGTGAGCTGCCGAACCCCGTCCAACTCGTTAACTTTGTTGAGATAGTCAGTCAGGATGGTGTTTGAGAGCGTTTTATTGAGGATACTGTGTCCGATTGTTGAGGCGCTTGCAGCGACACTAGTTTCAGCCGATCCTCCAAAAAATGGAAGCCAATTGAATCTGGCGGCAGCCTTCGCGCTAGCTTCAGCCTCTATCTCAGCTGCTCGATTTTTACTCAACTCCTTCGAAGAGGTTTCCTTACCGCCCGCCACAATATCCAACAAGTCTGATGCGGATTCTTCGTCAAAGTAGACGATTTTAATCATGTTCATATTTACATTACTTCTATTTGCATCGAATATTATATCACCTCAATCCAGGTAACCTATGTCTGATTACGAGCTAAATTCACCAGTAATACTACGTTCGGATTACACCCAACAAATGCGTGCACATTTACATCGCACCAGTAGATGTCATCAGCATTTGAGGCGCCTGTTTTTTCGATGGAGCACATATCATCAAAGTGCATTATTGCTAAACCTTTCTCGCCGGGAAAAGCAGAGAACTGCGGATAGTTGTGAGTAGGAGGGTGAGTACATCATGTTGGGATGCATACGACTAGTTGGAAGCAGAAGTCGTAAGCCTCATCGATCGGGGTGCGGCACAGTTGGCACTGCCTGCCACGCAACCGACCAGGGACGGCGGTCGCCCGGAAGTAGCCGGGCAGGATCCCGGTCATGCGACGAGTTCACGTAGTAATTCCTCCGCCTGAGCACGCTCAGCTTGGAGGGCACGTACCTGGTCCAAAACATCGCGCGTGGAGTCAGCGACGCGCGCCTGGCCGGTACGGGCAAGTTCCTGCCCCCAGGAGGTGCTCTCGGCGACGCGATGAGCGAGAACGATCCCGCGCCCGTGCTTGACTGCATTCTTTGCCTGGGAGCGAGTGCCTGAGCGCTCGGAGGCGGCGACAACGAAGGTCGTGATGCCGTAGCCACTCATGACGGCGTTGCGCATCGGAAAGTTCGCAGGTTTCACTACAGCATTCGGTTCGAACTGGGTCATGACCAGCCCGTGGTTGGCAACGATGCACTCACGTAGATTCTTGTTTGTCGCAGGGTAGGTGCGCCCAAGCCCCGTGCCCATCACGGCGACAGTGCGTCCTCCAGCCTCCAGGGCAGCAGTGTGGGCTGCAGTATCAATACCAGCAGCCAAGCCCGAGACGACGGTCAGCCCTGCCTCAACAAGCGCTCTGGCAACGTAGTCGGCAACACGGAGTGCATCGTCGTCGGCGTCCCGCGAGCCAACAATGCACACGCCCTGGTCTGCCGGAGTCAAGTCGCCCTGGTAGTAGAGGAGAGCTGGCGCCTCGCGAACATCACGCAGACGTGCGGGGTACTGGTCAGCCAGTACAGAGACGAGTCCCATGCCCTGCGAGAGCCAGTTGTCGACGTCCTCGCGGGCTTGGCTCAAAGCCGGGTCGTCGAGCAGGGAAGGACCAGCAATGTCGGCAAGGGCTTCGCGGGGGTCGGCACTGTCCAGGAGAACCTGAACGCGATCAGGCTGAGACAGGCCGCGCTTCTTGATGCGGGTGATAGCCAGGACCTGGGCGAGGGTTTCCGCGGTCTCCATAGCACTCATAGTAGCCAGAGCCAAGCTCAGGATGTCAGTGCAGGCTGCCATGATGAGACCTGCCTCCCTTCGGCGCCTCCTCCCGGAACGTCCATGTGTCCTTGCCGGGGAAGGAGAGGTCGGGAAGGAGGTGAGGGCCGTGTCCAAGCCGAAAGGCCGACGCGCACACGTCCGCAAGGACATGAAGAGACTCGTCAAGGATGCCCACCAAGGAGGCTCGACGCCTCAGGTCGAGCTGCCTGCGACGTCCGTGGACCACGTCAGGCGGCGTGGAAGCGCTTGTTCGCACCCTGACGAGTCATACCCAGTACATCCCCAATCGTTTGCCACGACAGGCCGACATCGCGCGCAGCCATCACGGCCTCATCGAGCGCACGCTCAGCGGCACGGAGTCGTATCTGCGCGACCGCAATTTTTGCGAGAGCAGGATCGTCTACCGTAACCACAGGAGCCGGGCCATCCCCGTTGTTGGCGTTCTCGATCTCATCCAGCATCTCTTCAGTGGTCTTCATATTCACTTCCTCCTCAAGAACTTCTCGCGCGCAGACATCGCATGAAAGACGAAGTCGTCATCATTGACGCCAACTTCGATCAGATGACCGGACCGAGAGGGACCGATGACGATGACATATCCGTCGAAATAATGGACCGCCACAGGATTGCTCAGCGCATGATCAATGTCCTCTCGTGCGAGGCCGTGCTTCCACGCACTCTTCAAGAACCCCATGATGGCAAATCATACTTGTCGAAAAGCACAAATGTCAACCTTTGTTACCAACACACGAGGGCCGTGTCCAAGCCGAAAGGCCGACGCGCACACGTCCGCAAGGGCAAGGTAACGGCCCGGAAGGTGAGCGACGTTCTCAACGCAATCGCTCGCCTTGTCCGGGCCGTCGGTGTCCTTGTGGATGCCCTCAGCAAGTGGTTCGGGTAGACCAACCGCTTGCTAGGGGAGTCATCCGGCTGCAACCGGGTGGCTCCCCACCATTATGGCCGGCGCCGCTCCGCCCTGTCCACAGCGCAACGAGACTCATGAAGGATGCCCACGAAGGGGGCTCGGAACCTCACGTCGACCAACCGCGCCCTCTATCCCGAGGCCAGCCTTGACCTCGTCCCAGGAGATGGTGCCGCGTTCGGCGATCTCAGCACAGCCGGCGTCGGCGGCCTCGTCACCAAGAAGCGACTCGTGCCGTTTCCTCTTCCTTTCCCTCGCTGCGGTAGCCTCTGATCTGCGGGATCACTCCCGGAACAACGACGATCCGCACGAGGTAGTGCCGGCCCCGGCAGACACCACTCCCGAACACCATCCGCCATCATCCGCCCCACCGCCCATCACCACCACGCTCCAGCTATGACGCTCCTCCTCCCTAGCCTCCAGGCCGAACGCATCCGGTGGTCCATCGTCGACTACCTCTCGACGACCTTCGCCCTCACCGACGCCGAGCCACGGCGCGTGCTCACCGACTTCCTGGAGGACGAGAAGCAGGGAGTCTTCGTCGGCCCCTTCGTCCGCCTGCGCCTGCCCTACCTGGCCGCGAGCGCCCGCCCCGGCACAACCGACCCGGCACACCCCGCCGAACGCCCCCTCGACTGGGACCCGGGCCTGACCCCCTACCAGCATCAGGAGGACTCCTACCGGCGCCTGACCACCAAGGGCGGCCACCGCCCCGAGCCGACCATCGTCACCACCGGCACCGGCTCAGGTAAGACCGAGTCGTTCCTCCACCCTGTCCTCGACCATGTCCTGCGCGCCCGCGCCCAGGGCGTCACCGGCATCAAGGCCCTCATCCTCTACCCCATGAACGCCCTGGCCTCCGACCAGGCCAGCCGCCTCGCCAGCCTCATCGCTAAGGATCCCGCTCTGGCCGGCGTGCGCGCCGCCATCTACACCGGGGACTCCTCCGCCAGCCCCCGCAAGCACGTCACCGCAGACTCCCTCATCACCGACCGCTACGTCATCCGAGACAACCCGCCGGACATCCTGCTCACCAACTACAAGATGCTCGACCAGCTCCTCCTGCGCCCCGAGGACCGCGAACTGTGGCGGGCCTCAGCCGGGTCGCTCACCTACCTGGTCCTCGACGAGTTCCACACCTACGACGGCGCCCAGGGCACCGACGTCGCCATGCTGCTGCGGCGCCTGGGCCTGACCCTGCGCGCCCACCTGAGCGCCGACGACCCCCGCCAGGAGGCCTTCGCCTCCGCCCCGCTCGGCCCCGTGTGCCCGGTGGCCACCTCCGCCACCCTCGGCGACGGCGGAGACCCCTCCCAGATGCTTGCCTTCGCCCGCGACGTCTTTGGAACCGACCTGCCCACCAGCGCCGTCGTCACCGAGACCCGCGCCGACCTCAACCAGTGGGCCGCCACACACCGCCAGGTGGCCCAGTCCAAGGGCCTGGCCGGCCGCGCCCTGCGCCTGCGCTCCCTGCCCGGTGAGAAGCTGCAGGCCCTGGCGCGCCTCGCCGAGGCCGGCTCCCCGGGCCCCGAGAAGCTGCTCCGCGGCGTCGTCGCCCACCTCTACGACCTGCCCGAGGAGGTGGAGGACGCCCTCGACGCCGCCGGCCTCGCCTCCGCCCTCCAGGCCCACCCCGACGTCCTGGACCTTGTGCGCGCCGCCGAGCGCTCCACCTCCCTGGCCGACCTCGCCCGGGGCCTCCTGGGCCCCGTCCCGGAGTCGGGTCTGGCCCGGCGGGTCCTCTCCGCGATCCTGGCGGCCCTGTCCGTCGTGCGTGCCGGGCTCGACGGCAGTCCCGACCGCAGCGCGGTCAACGTGGAGGTCACCCTGTGGATCCGGGAGGTCACCCGCGTCGACCGGGCTCTGAGCTCTCTGCCCTCCTTCCGCTGGGCTGACGCCGCCTCCGAGCAGACACAGGTTGAGGAGCCCGCGCGCCCCGCCCTGTACTGCCGCTCCTGCGGGCGCTCCGGCTGGGGCATCGTCCTGGCCCCCACTGGCCAGAAGGAGAAGGACGACCAGACCCACGTGCGCCGCGACCGCAAGACCGGCGACCCCCGCTTCCGGGCCCTCCTGCACGCCCCCGGGGAGGACGCCGACTACCGCACCCGCGCCGAGGCCGGCGAGATCAACCTGGAGGTCCGCCACCCCGGGCTGCGCTGGTACTCCATCAACAGTCGCGAGATCCTCACCCGCCGCCCGGACCAGGAGAGCACCGAGGCCAAGGAGGGCCTCGTCCTGCCGGTCCTCATGCTCACCGGGGACGAGCGCAGCATCACCGAGGACTCCACCAACGACGTCTGCCCCTCCTGCGGGGCCAAGGACTCCATCCGCTTCCTCGGCTCGGCCGTCGCCACCCTCCTGTCGGTGTCCCTGACCACCCTGTTCGGCGACGACGCCCTCGACAACACCGAGAAACGCGCCCTCATCTTCACCGACTCCGTGCAGGACGCCGCCCACCGCGCCGGCTACGTCAACCAGCGCTCCCACACGATGAGCCTGCGCTCGGCCCTGCGCGGGGCGCTGCGAGCGGAGATGCCCATCGAGGAGTGGGCCGAGGCCGCCCTCGACGACGCCCAAGCCAGCGCCTTCGACCGCTACCGACTGGTCCCCGCAACCCTGGCCGAGCACCAGCGCTTCAAGCCCTACTGGGACCCGAAGGCCCCGGCCTCCAAGCGCAGCCGGGCCAAGCCGCACGTGCGCCGTCGGCTCCTGTTCGACATCGCTTTGGAGGTGGGCCTCCAGTCCACCTACGGGCGCACCCTGGAGGCCACCGGCTCGGTCACCGTCCACGTCAGCGCCGGGCGCGCCAACACCCTGGTGGCCCTGGCCCGTCAGGCACTCGGCACCGACCAGCAGGGCGTCCTCGACGACTTCAAGGACACCAGCGACGCGGCCCTGCTCGCCTGGGTGCGCGGCACCCTGGAGCACATGCGCCGCGAGGGCGCCATCGACCACGAGTGGCTCTCGCACTACAAGCGCGACGACGGCAAGCGCCTGTGGATCTGGTACAAGCGCGACCGCAATCAGGGCCAGCCGGCCTTCCCCACCGGGCGCGCCGCCCCGGCCTTCCCCCAGGTCGGCGGCGGCCTCGACACCCGCAAGTCGGCCTTCACACCGGTGGGCTCCTCGAAGTCCTGGTACGCCACCTGGGCCCGCAAGTGCCTGGGGGTCGTGCCCACCCACGCCTCCCGCCTGGCCTGCGCACTCCTGGCCCACCTGGCCGAGGCCGGGATCCTCAGCGTCACCACCACCGACTCCGGCGGCACCGTCTACGGGCTGCCGGCCGGCCGCGTCGTCGTCTCCCCGCTGCGCGAGACCACGCGCGAGGCCCTGCTCCTGGTGTGCGACACCTGCCGCACTCAGCTGCCCGCCGCTATCGCCACCGTTGACCAGCTCGACGCCGCCCCCTGCCTGGCCGCCACCTGCCCCGGCCACCTGAGGGCCCAGCCTCACCCGGCGGAGAGCTTCTACCGCAGCATGTACGCCGGGGCCCACGTGCGCCGGGTCGACTCCCACGAGCACACCTCCCTGCTCGATGCCAAGGAGCGCGCCGACGTCGAGACCGGGTTCAAGCGCCCCACGCAGGTGCCCGGGGATCCCAACGTCCTCGTGGCTACCCCGACCCTGGAGATGGGTATCGACATCGGGGACCTGTCCACCGTCATGCTCGGTTCCCTGCCGGCCTCCGTCGCCTCCTACGTGCAGCGGGTGGGGCGTGCGGGCCGTCGCAGCGGCTCGGCGCTCGCCCTGGCCTACGTGCCCGGCAGGCGCAGCCAGCTCCCGATCCTCGACGCCCCGGATCGGCTCCTCAACGGCTCCGTCGCGCCGCCGTCGACCTACCTGGGGGCCGAGGAGATCCTGCGCCGCCAGTTCCTGGCCTCCGTCATCGACACCCTCGCCCGCGAGAACCACCCGGCCATCCCCTCTGGCGGCCACGGCGGCGGCACCGCGAAGACCGCCCTGGGGGCCACCGGCGAGGGCTCGCTCATCACCACGCTGTGCGAGCGGATCGAGCGCGACGGCGCCCTGCTGGTGCAGGCCTTCACCGCCGCCTTCCAGGAGCGCACGCCGGCGCTCGATCGGCTGAGCAGTTGGGTGACGCAGGACTCCGGTGCCGGCCCCCGCGAGATGCTCCAGCGCGCCGCGGCCGAGCACCGCGCCGAGTCCGAGCAGCTCCACCGCCAGGAGCGCCAGATCCGCGAGGCCCTGCCCGAGCTCAAGGTCGCCGCCGAGCGCCCCAACGCCACCGAGGAGGATCTACGAGCCCATCGCTCCGCCGAGGGAGCCCGGAAGGCGGCCGAGTCCCGGATCTTCGACCTGGATCGTGAGCACTGGGTCTCGGCCCTGGAGCGTCACGGCGTCCTGCCCAACTACACCCTCATCGACGACTCGGTACGCCTGTCCGCCCGCGTCTCCTGGCGTGACCCGGACAGCGACGAGTTCCACTCCGAGCCCTGCGACGTCGACAGGGCCTCTGTCCACGCTCTGCACGAGTTCGCCCCCGGCGCCACCTTCTACACCCGCGGCCTGGAGATGGAGATCGAGGGTATTGACGCTTCTGACCTCAACAACCAGGCCCAGTGGTGGTTCTGCTGCAAGGCCTGCGGCTACATCGACGTGCGCGAGCCGCAGGAGACCCGGCCCGCCGCGCCCACGGAGTGCCCCAGGTGCCGTGACACCGACATTGCCGAGGTCGGACGGGCCCGGCGGGTCCTGCGCCTGAGCCGGGTCTTCGCCGACGTCTCCCAGGACGACGCCCGCATCGGGGACTCCAGCGACGAGCGGCTCCGCACCCACTTCGAGGTCCTGCCCCTGGCCGACTTCGACCCTACCCGCGCGGTGCGCCAGTGGAATGTGGAGGCCTCCGGGTTCGGGGTGACCCGCTACCGCGGCATGAACCTGCGCTGGCTCAACACCGGGCGGCCCCTGGCCGGCCAGAGCGTCGACCGGGTCTCCGGCAACGCCCTCTCCTCGCGGGACTTCCGCCTGTGTGAGGCCTGCGGCAAGCTCGACACGGACACGCGGGCCTCCTCCGCCCGGGAGCACCGGCCCTGGTGCCGCTACCGCAGCGACTCCGCCGAGCACGTGATCGCCGTCGACCTCATGCGCGAGCTGAGCACTGAGGCACTCGCCTTCGTGCTGCCGCTGGGTTTCGCCACCGACCGGGTGGGGGTGGACTCGCTGGCCTCCGCGATCCTCCTGGGGCTGGATATCACCACCGGCGGCTCCCCCGACCACCTGGGCATCGCCTCCGTCCCCCACCCGGTGGCCGGCGGCGCCCCCGGTGAGACTCGTCCCGCCCTCCTGCTGCACGACACCGTGCCCGGGGGCACCGGTTATCTCACCGACCATGACGACTCCTCCCGGCTCTGGAACCTCCTCATCCGCACCGGCCAGCACCTGGAGAGCTGCCCGTGCCGCGCCGAGGGCAAGGACATGTGCCCGGACTGCCTGCGGCCCCACGCCGTCTCCGCAGAAGTCACCCGCGCCGCGGCCCTGCACGCCATCGGCCAGCTCCTGGGACGGGAGGACAACAGCGCCCAGGACACCGAGGGCGTGTTCGCCGAGCTCGACCCGGACCTCCCCCAGTGGACGGTCACCGACGAGGCCGTGCGCGCCGGCACCGGGGAGAGCCCCCTGGAGGTGCGCTTCCGCGCTGCACTCGCCGAGCTCCTGGGCAAGCAGATGGCCGTACGCACCACCAGCGACCCCTCGGGCGCACCCGCGTTGGAGATCGACGGGGGCCGCTGGCGGATCCGTCCCCAGGTCGACACCCGCGGCACCCGCCCCGACTTCACCTGCCTGCGCCCCGGAGGCCGCAGTCCCATCGCCATCTTCACCGACGGCCGCAGCTACCACGCCAGTCGCAAGTACAACCGCCTCGCCGACGACGCCGACAAACGTGCACGCCTGCGCACCGCCGGCTACCGGGTCATCTCCGTAAGCCTCGAAGACCTGGACGGGCCGTGGAACCCGGCCTGGCTGAACGAGGCCACCGTCGCCCAGCTCAAGAACGGCTCCCTAGGGGCCTCGCGCGCCGGCGGCGTCACCGACCAGGCCATCGACGCCTGGCGCGGCGGGCCAATGGCGCTGCTGGAGACGATGCTCAGCGATGACAACGAGGACCCCGAGGCCAGTCCGACCGCTGCCGCCCTGGCGGCCCTGGCCGACTCCGCCTGGGGACCGCTCATCGTCGGCGCCGCCAGCCACCTGCCCCTGGGACAGAACGCGTCCCTGCGGTACTCCTCCACCCAGGGCGCCGGGGCGGACCCGCTGTGGGAAGCGCTGCGCGTGCTCCGGCCTGAGGCCGAGCTGCCCGAGCCGGCTGGTGCTGCTGATGCCGCAGGCGCTCCTGCGGCGTCGAAGCACTCCGGTTCGGTCTTCGCCATCCCCCACCTTGCCCTGGCGGTTCAGCTCACCGGTGCCTCCACCACGGGGATGGCCCTCGTGCTGGACGACTCCAATGAGGCTTTGGGGAGTCCCGAGCACTCGGAGGCCTGGCTGGCCTGGCTGCGGCTCAGCAACGTGCTCGCCCTGGCTCAGGTGCCCGTGGACATCACCACGACCAGCCGGGCCCTGGCCGAGCTGCGCGCCCGCGCTCAGGCTGAGGTCGCTGTGGCGGATGTCGCCGGCAGTCCGGCCGCTATGAGCGATCTCGGTTGGGACGACGTCGACCAGGACCTCACCCCCGAGCCGATCCTCACTCTTCTGCCCCACCTGGCCGCGGCCGGCCTCCCCCACGAGGGCGACGGCGTCGAGGTCGGCGGCATCATGACGGACCTGTCCTGGGCCGCGCCCAAGGTTGCTGTCCTCGCCGAGCCGCAGGACGGCGACGAGGAGGCCCTGACGGCGGCCGGCTGGCGCGTCATCGTCGTCGGCGACGATCCGGCCCGCACCGCCACCGATATCTGCGCGCTCATCCCCGAGCTCCTGGAAGGACACTGACATGGCCACGATCCTGTTGCCCAGCAGCAAGACGAAGGACGCCACCGCCAAGGACCCCTCCCTCAGGGCCAAGATCGGGCCGTTCATTACCAAGCTGTCCACCATGACCACGAGCTCGGGGCTGCACCTGGAGCCCATTCGTGGAGCGCGGGACCGGCGCGTGCGCACCGCGCGCGTCACCGACTTCTACCGGGCTGTCCTGTTCGAGCTCGCCGCCGACGGTGAGGTCGTCTACGTCATCCACGGCATCTGGCCGCATGACGAGGCCATCAAGATCGCCGAATCCGTCACCGTCCACGTCAACCCCCGCAACGGCATCACCGAGGTCGTCAACGTCGGGGACCTCATCGGCCTGGATCCCCGTGCCGTCGAGGAGGCGCGGCGCACAGCCCAGGCCGAGCTCGCCGCCGCCCAGCGCGAGGCCGACGAGCTCGCCCGCGAGACGGCCCGCATCCAGGCCGCCAACGCTGAGGCACGCCGTCGCAACGAGGAAGCCGCCCAAGGAACCGACGCCGCCTCCGCGCCCACCCAGGCACCTGGCACCGAGCCGGTCGCAGCGGGGAGCCACCGGGGCGAAGAAGGAACGGTTGCCGGAACGGCGGTCGAGACCACTGCCGTTCCGGGCGCCGTCGTCGTTCCCAGCCGGGACCAGGCACCGGTGTGGCCCGACGGGCTCACCGTGGAGATCCTGCACGACGAGCTCGGTATTGACGTCCGACTCGCCGCAGCGGCACTGGCGGCGCAGCGAGAGTCCCAACTCCTCGACCTGGCCTCCACCGCCCGGGTGCCCTGGCAGGGCGAGGCGCTGCTCAACCTGGCCACGGGGGCGACGATCGAGGAGATCCGTGAGGACTTCGGGCTGCGGCCCTCGCGAGACGTCGCCGCCGAGCCCACCGACGCCGACCTCATCGCCGGTCTGCGCACTCGCGCGGCGCGCTCGACCTTCACCTGGTTGGAAAGCGACGAGGACCTGCGCCGCGCCATCGAGGGACTCAGCTTCGCCGAGTGGCAGCTCTTCCTGCACCCCCAGCAGCGGGCCCTCGTGGAGCGGCGCGCGAACGGCCCCATGCGTGTCTCGGGCGGCGCCGGAACCGGGAAGACCGTCATTGCCGTGCACCGCGCCGTCGAGCTGGCCAAGCGGGACAAGACTGGCGGACTGGAGCCACGGATCCTGCTGACGACCTACACGCGCAACCTCGCCGACGACCTGCGCCGCCAGATCGCCCAGCTCGAACCACGGCTGCCCTTCACCGAGAAGCTGAGCGAGCCCGGAGTCATGGTCAGCGGCCTGGACCGGGTGGCACGCATGATCCTCCAGCAGGCCGGGGCCAAGATCTCCCCCATCGCCCAGGCGGTCATCGGCCAGCCGCGCGGGCGAGTACTCACCTACCCCAGAGAGAATGTGTGGCAGGAGGTCCTCACCCTCATGGGCGATGAACTGCCCGAGAGGCTGCGCTCCGCCGACTTCCTGGAGTCCGAGTACGAGCTGATCGTGCTGCCCCAGCGCGTGACGACTCTCAAGCAGTACCTGCGCGTGCGCCGCCCCGGGCGGGGCGTGGCCCTGGACCGGTCCAAGCGGGCCGCCGTATGGAGGGCGATGGAGCGCTACCGGGACCGCAGCGCCGACCTGGGCGTGACCTCCTTTGACGAACAGCTCGCCCTGGCCGCCGCCTGGCTCGACCAGGAGGCAACCCTCGGCACACCCCGACCCTTCCGGCACGTGCTCGTCGATGAGGCCCAGGACCTCACGCCCGCTCACCTGCAGCTGCTGCGGGCGCTGGTGGAACCTGGCCCGGATGACCTGTTCCTGGCTGAGGACTCCCACCAGCGGATCTACGGCAAGAAGATCACGCTGAGCCACTACGGGATCCAGGTGCGCGGCAGGTCGCGGCGGCTGACGCGCAACTATCGCACCACTCGTCAGAACCTCGATGTCGCCTTCGGGATCCTCGATCCCGGCACCTATGAAGACATGGAGGGGCAGGCCGAGGAGCACCACTACGTCTCACCGCGCTCCGGGCCCGAGCCGCTGCTGCTGCACGCCACCGACCGCGCCGACGAGCTGAGCAAGGCCGCCGAGCTGCTGACGGTGTGGCTGGAGCAGGACCGGGACAGTGAGGACAGCGCCCCGGAGACGATCGCCATCCTCGTGCGCGACCGCTACCAGCGCGACGCCGTCGTCAATGGTCTGGCGCAGCACGGGATAGAGGTGCGTGCCGTGGACCGGGAGGCGGCCGGTCGGGGCAGGCCAGTGGTCATGACGATGCACCGCGCCAAGGGCCTGGAGTTCCGCAAGGTACTGCTCTTCGACGTCTCGAAGAACGCGATCCCTCGGCCACTGCGGGACCAGCAGTACTCCGAGGCGGACCGCGACGATGCCCTCCTGCGAGAGCGTTCGCTGCTGTACGTGGCCGCAACCCGCGCCCGGGACCAGCTCGCCATCTCCTGGAGCGGCAAGGCCAGCCCCCTCATCACCGCCCTCGTACCGTAGGCCACTGCCCCTAGATGATTGATTCCAAGGGGTGTGGGTCG
>NZ_KV811037.1:57626-62440 GCF_001812965.1 Actinomyces sp. HMSC075C01 | reverse complement strand
TGTAAACCGCTTACACAGAAACCTTGACAGGCTCTGCTCTTCGGGCCGGTGGACGCCAAGGAGGTCACTGTCTTCGTCCCCCAGGCCGGCTTCGTCACCGTCAACGTCCTCGACAGCGGCGCCGCAGCAGCCTCCGGCATCGACTTCAAGGCCATGGACAAGGCCTTCGACAGTGTCGCCACCATCGGCTATTCCCGGGACGACTCCAAGCCCGACCAGGCTCTGGCCGCCCCGGTGCCCATTGAGCGCTACACCAAGGCACTGGACGACTCCACCAGCACCCACACCGGCAGCAAGGACATCACCGTCACCCTCGCATCAGACGTCACCTTCGCCTCAGACTCAGCCGACCTCGCCCCCGCCGCCGACGCCCAGCTCCAAACCGTCGCCGGCCAGCTGAACCAGTACCCCAACGGCGGGACCCTGACCATCGTGGGGCACACCGACGACGTCCAGGACGACGCCTACAACCAGACCCTGTCCGAGAAACGAGCCAACGCCGTCAAGACCCGCCTCGAACAGCTCACCAAGCTCGACAAGTGGCAGACATCCGTGTCCGGCAAAGGCGAGTCCGAACCCCGCATCAACGACACGACCGACGAGGCCCGCGCCGCCAACCGACGCGTCGAGATCACCCTGACCCCCACCGGCGGCACCACCCCCAAGAACACCACCACCCCCAGTAGCAGCGGTAAGCTGCCCGACCCCAAGGGCCCCGTCGCCAAGGGCTCAGACGGCGTCACCGTCAAAAGTGATGGTAGCGACGACCATCTCACCATCACCATCGACCACGTCACCCGCTCTGGCGGCTACCTCCTCGGCCAGCTCCACACCACCCTCAGCACCAAGAGCAGCACCATCCCCAATTTCTACGCCTGGTTTGATGACAAAGAAACCTTCTTGACCAACTCCCGGGGCGAGGACGGCAGCGAGGAAGCCACAACATACGCCGCCGACGGGTTGACCCTCCTGGCCGGAGGCGAACGCATCTACCCAGCCGACTACCGCGACGCCGGCTTCAAGACCCACGTCCCCCTCACCGAGCTCGAGCTCACTCCCCCTATCAAGGCCGGCACCACCACCATCTGCGTCGTCTGGCCCGACCCCGGCGGCGACACCGTCACCCTCGACCACCTCCCCAACGAGTATCTCGGTTCCAGTTTCGCCTACCGCCTCACCGACATCCCCGTCAAGAACAGCTGAAAGACCCACCACGATGCGACGCGCTACTCTGTGCCGAATTAATGCAACTCACCGACGAGGACTGGCATCACAGCATGGCAGCATTCTTCCGTACCTTAGTGTCGCCGTTGGCATTGTTGCCCTGATCGCATTAACTCTGATGACAGGCCTAGGTGATGTCATTCTGCATCGTCGCGACGCGAGCAATGCCACAGACGCAGCCGCCTTGACGGCAGCAGAAGCCTGGGGCCACTCAATTGAGTCCACGTATGCAACGCCACTAAGTCTCGCAGTGAAGACAAGTTTTGGGGAAGCGTCGGAAAAGGACTCGGCTCACTTGCTGGACCGACAACTAAACGGGCCACTGAACACTATGCGAAGCTCAACGGTGCCACAGTGACATCCCATTCAAAGGATGACACCCATGGTACTGCGACAGTTTCAGTCCACACGGATTCTGCGATCATCTACACCGACAAAAAATGGTTGGACAATCGAAGAAAAGTAAAGATTGGAGCCCGACTAGTAAGTTAGCGCTTGCGGTTTTCAGGAACACCACAGATAGTAGGTTAAGGAAGTATGATAATGAGCCTTCGAGAACTTCGCTCCGCCTCGGTGCTTTTCATAGTAGCAACCTTAATTTCCAGTTGCAGCGCTCACGGCAGCAAGAGCAGTGAAGCCACGGCGCCTGCAGCCAGTAGCGAAAGCAGCACAAGCAAGTTCGTCAAACATAGCCCCGCCCATGGCTTGACGTTTGAAGCGCCGAATCCGATAACTTCTAACAAGCAGCCCGTGAAGGACGACGCCGGCATGTCTCGCATTAATTACTATGTCACTGACGAAGCGAACCCGGCACTCATTGACGTGGAATACTACACAGACCATTCCCAAACCGCCGCAAGCATCTCAGAGAATGATAAAAAATTCTATGCCGAGGATGGCATCTCGGTATCCCCCAAGAAGACAACCGTCAAGGGATCTTCCAACGCATACACTTTCACTTGGGAGCAATCCGCCACTCCCCCCTGGAATAACGACACGAAGGAAATTAATCTCTCATGTCAGGCTGTTATAGCCGACGGACCTTCGGGTTACGCCTACGGTGTCTACATTTGCACCCCAAAAGGGAACACCAAAGGTCGCGAAATGACTCAACTTATTATCAAGTCGATCGAGGTTAAAAGTTCTTAAGATCGTTCCTAGTCCACATAACCGGCTCTTCGTGTTTGAGGGCGTGGTAGGTGGGGCTTGTCGTCTGGTTTAGGTGGTTGCTGTCAGGTGGTCTTTGAGGCGTCCGGCGTGGATGAGGCGCTGGTAGACGCCCCAGAGGCCTGGACCGCAGCGTGGCGATCATCAGCGAACAGGGTCTCGAGACGCCTGGCATGGGTATCGGTGAGCAGGTCGGCCCCCGTGTGTAGGGTGCGTCGGGCCCAGTTGACGGCGGCCTCGACAGCCTCGACGTGGTCGGCCAGGGCCCCTATAAGTCGCGAGACCATCGGGTCTGAGGCAACAGGACCGAAGACCTCCTTCTCGCACCGAAGCAGCGAAAGGTCCGACAGGCGCCGGCTTCCCAGGGCCACGCACACCACCAGATCCAAAATGATCTTGCCCGGGTCGTGCACCGACCCCGGCCGCCGCCACGTAGACAGGGCCTGCGAGAGCTCGTTGCTCAGGCCCGTGACCCCGCTCGTCTCGGTCAGTTGCCTCGCCCCGGCCAGACCCACCGCCGGCACCTGACCGGACTCCACACCCACAACCGGACACAACCCGCTGTTGTTCACCACGAAGGTGTCCTCGCCCTGGAGTTCTCGGATTTCAGCAACCCACTTTATTCCCGGCGAAGCAACCCCTTCACCCCACTTTCACCACCTCAACGATGAAATCTCGAGGCTAGGTAGCCGGTTCCGACGCTGAGGCCCATCCGGGCCTCCTTCACGGCGGAGAGGTCGTCCCCATCCTTGCGAGAGGGAGAAGCAAGGACGGGGACGACCGGCTTTTCCACTCCCCTCCCCCATCCGGTGCGCCACCGACGCCTTCACCGTAGTCAGCGCGGCACCTCGCGGACCATGGGCAGATGCCCCCGTGGAGGGCTCGTGCAGTCCCCGGGGAGTCCCCGGGCAGGCCCAGGACTCCCTGGACAACCCGCAGGCGAAGAACGGCGTCGGCCGCCTCCCGCATGAGGAGGCGGCCGACGCCGTCGTGAAGGAAAAGAACCTCAGGCCTTGGTGACATCCATCGGGATGCCGGGGCCCATGGTGGTGGTCATGGTTGCCTTGAGGATGTAGCGGCCCTTCGAGGTCGAGGGCTTGAGGCGCAGGACCTCCTCCAGGGCGGCCTGGAAGTTCTCCGTCAGCTGCTCCTCGGTGAAGGAGGCCTTACCGATGATGAAGTGGAGGTTGGAGGCGCGGTCCACGCGGAACTCGATACGGCCGCCCTTGATGTCGGAGACGGCCTTGGCCACGTCCATCGTCACGGTGCCGGTGCGGGGGTTGGGCATGAGGCCACGAGGGCCCAGGACGCGGCCCAGGCGGCCGACCTTGCCCATGAGGTCCGGGGTGGCCACGGCGGCGTCGAAGTCCGTGTAGCCCTTGGCGACCTTCTCGATGAGCTCGTCGCCACCGACCTCGTCCGCGCCGGCGGCGAGGGCCTGCTCGGCGCGCTCACCCTGGGCGAAGACGACGACGCGGGCGGTCTTACCGGTACCGTGCGGCAGGGACACGGTGCCGCGGACCATCTGGTCCGCCTTGCGGGGGTCGACCCCCAGGCGGAAGACGACGTCCACGGTGGCGTCGAACTTGGTGATCGAAGTGGACTTGGCCAGGTGAACGGCCTCGGCCGGGGTGTAGAGGACTCCGGACTGGATCTTCTCTGCCGCGGCGCGGTAGGCCTTGGAGCGCTTGGTCATCTGCTTCTCCTTGCAGTCGTGGTGTTCGGGCCGCGCGAGGCCCTTCCACGGTTTCGTATGGGTGTTGAGTTGAGAGAGCCGGTGGGCCGGCGAGTGCCTCAGGCCTCGACGGTGATGCCCATGGAGCGGGCGGTGCCGGCGATGATCTTGGCGGCGGCCTCGATGTCGTTGGCGTTGAGGTCGGGCATCTTGGACTCGGCGATCTCACGCACCTGAGCCTGGGTCAGGGAGGCCACCTTCACGGTGTGGGGGGTGGCGGAGCCCTTGGGGACGCCCGCAGCCTTCTTAATGAGCTCGGCGGCCGGCGGGGTCTTGGTGATGAAGGTGAAGGAGCGGTCCTCGTAGACGGTGATCTCCACGGGGATGACGTTGCCGCGCTGCGACTCGGTCGCCGCGTTGTACGCCTTGCAGAACTCCATGATGTTGACGCCGTGGGCACCCAGGGCGGGGCCGATCGGCGGAGCGGGGTTGGCCTGGCCGGCCTGGATCTGGAGCTTGATCAGCCCGGCGACCTTCTTCTTGGGGGCCATAGGAATGGGTCCTTCTTACTTGTCCGGATGTGCTGCACGCCTGCCGTGCAGCCGTGGGTGCATGCGCACACACAAGCGCTCATCGTAGCCCGCTGCCGGGCCGAGCAGGGCGCCCGGTGCGCGGTATCACAGGACATCGGCCTGTGATTCACGGCTCCCGCGCCGTGGCCGTTCCGACGTCGTCGGGCACCTACGTG
>NZ_KV811037.1:41894-57526 GCF_001812965.1 Actinomyces sp. HMSC075C01 | reverse complement strand
GCCCGACGACGCTGTTCCGCGTCGTCGGGCCACAAGGGCTGACGGTGCCTGCCCTCAGGTCCGCCTCAGATCTTGGCGACCTGGGTGAAGGAGAGCTCGGCCGGGGTGTCGCGGCCGAACAGGGAGATGAGCACCTGGAGCTTCTGGGTCTCGGGGTGGATCTCGGCGATCGTCGCCGGCAGGGACTCGAAGGGGCCGTCGGTGACGATGACGGACTCGCCGACCTCGAAGGCGACCTCGAAGACCTGCCCGCCGGTGGTGATCTGGGTGCCGGAACCGGACTCGGGGGCCGTGGCCTCCGCGGCGGCGGCCTCCTTGGCGGCGATCTCCTCGGGCGTGGGGCCGAGCTGGGCGACGGCCTCCTCGAAGGTCAGCGGCACCGGGTTGTAGCGGTCCCCCACGAAGCCGGTGACGGCCGGGGTGTCCTTGATGGTGCGCCACACCTTGTCCGAGGTCTCCGGGTCATCCAGGTCCATGCGCACGAACACGTAGCCGGGAATGCGCACCCGGGAGACTTCCTTCTTCTTGTTGCCGTTCTTGATCTCGATGACCGTCTCCATGGGGACGGTGGCGTCGAAGATGTAGTCCTCGACCTCGAAGTTCTCGGCGCGGGCCATGATGTCGGCGGCCACGCGGCGCTCGTAGCCGGAGTAGGTGTGCAGCACGTACCACTGCCCCGGCAGGGCCGACATCTGGCGGCGGAACTCGGCCAGCGGGTCGACGACGGGCGCCTCCTCGACCGGCACGGCCGGCTCAGCGGCGTCGGTCGCATCGGCCTGGGTGGCCTCGACCGGCTCGACGGCGTCACCGGCGTCACCGGCGTCGTCGGCCGCGAGCGAGGCGAGGGCCTCGACGTCATCGGGGGTGGTCTGCGAGGAGACATCCTCAGACATGGTGTACCTGCTTTCCAGTGGCGTGAGACGAGCGGATGCGACAGGCCGTGCGAGCAGCAGCGGCGTCGGGAGTAGACATGGTCAGGGGCGCAACCGCGCATCCCCGGTGAGGGCACGGCCGCGGAAGCCGGGAGGTCAGGCGAAGAGCCACATGACGGCCCGGTTGAAGGCGAAGTCCAGCACCCCGGTGAAGGCCATGATGGCGATGATGAAGACGACCACCACTGTGAAGTAGGTCCACAGCTCGTTCATGGTGGGCCAGACGACCTTGCGCAGCTCGTCAATGACCTGGCGGATGAACAGGGCGATGCGCCCGAACAAGCCGCGCTTCGTGGCCGACTTGCCTGTCGCAGCGCGTGCGCTCTCGCTCATGAATCTGGGTCCTCAGGGTCGACGGTCAGGTCAGTTCCCGCACAGCGGGGAGAAGACGAAACCGACGGGATCTCCCGACAGATCCGCCGTTCTCAGCAGGGCAGGCGGGACTCGAACCCACAACCGCCGGTTTTGGAGACCGGTGCGCTACCAATTGCGCCACTGCCCTTCAGCGGTGCTCTAGTTTGCCATACGAGAAGGCCTTTGCGGTAACCACTGGCCGTGGGGTGCGCCACGCCGGGGCCATCCGGGGCGTTGCCGCCCTGCCGCGGTTCCGGAGGAGCCCCGGAGGCACCCCGGTGCCATCGCTGACGGATCAGACATGTTTTCAGACGTGCAGGCCTTGCAGGCCGTGGGACCATAGTCGGGTGACACCTGCACCCACGCACCGCGTTTCCGCCCGCCTGTCCGCCATCGCCCCCTCCGCCACCCTGGCCGTCGACGCCAAGGCCAAGGCCCTCAAGGCCGCCGGCCGCCCCGTCATCGGCTTCGGCGCCGGAGAGCCCGACTTCCCCACGCCCGACTACATCGTTGAGGCCGCCGTCGCCGCCGCGAAGGACCCGGTCAACCACAAGTACTCCCCAGCCAAGGGTCTGCCGGTCCTGCGCGAGGCCATCGCCGCCAAGACGCTGCGCGACTCCGGCTACGAGGTCTCCCCCGACGACATCCTGGTCACCAACGGCGGCAAGCAGGCCGTCTTCCAGGCCTTCGCCGCACTCGTCGACCCCGGCGACGAGGTTCTGCTGCCCGCGCCCTACTGGACCACCTACCCCGAGGCCATCGCCCTGGCCGGGGGCACCACGGTCGAGGTCTTCGCCGGTGCTGACCAGGACTACAAGGTCAGTGTCGACCAGCTCGAGGCCGCACGCACCGAGCGCACCAAGGTGCTGCTGCTGTGCTCGCCGTCGAACCCGACCGGCTCGGTCTACACGCCCGAGGAGCTCACCGCCATCGGCCGGTGGGCCCTGGAGCACGGCATCTGGGTCATCACCGATGAGATCTACGAGCACCTCCTCTATGACGGCGCCCAGGCCGCGCACGTCGTCAAGCTGGTTCCCGAGCTGGCCGACCAGACGATCGTCCTCAACGGCGTGGCCAAGACCTACGCCATGACCGGCTGGCGCGTGGGCTGGATGATCGCCCCCAGCGACGTCATCAAGGCCGCCACGAACTTCCAGTCGCACCTGACCTCCAACGTCGCCAACGTCTCGCAGCGCGCGGCGCTGGCGGCCGTCAGCGGTGACCTGACCGCCGTCGAGCAGATGCGCACTGCCTTCGACCGGCGCCGGCGCACCATGGTGAAGATGCTCTCGCAGATCGAGGGGCTGACCGTGCCCGTGCCCCGCGGCGCCTTCTACGCCTACCCCAGCATCGAGGGACTCGTGGGGCGCACGCTGCGCGGTACCACGATCGACAGCTCGGCCACGCTGGCCGCACTCATCCTCGAGCACGCTGAGGTCGCTGTCGTTCCCGGTGAGGCCTTCGGCCCCTCGGGCTTTGTGCGACTGTCCTACGCGCTGGGCGATGACGACCTGGTCGAGGGCGTGGGCCGGGTCCAGAAGCTGCTGGCCGAGGTCGAGTAGCGCCTGAGGCTCCGTCTCTCCTCCGCCTCACCGAGCCGGGCATTTCTCGCGTAGCCCCACAGAAATTCTGTAGGGCACCGCGAAAAATGCCCGGCTCGGCGTTTGATACCAATGTGGTTGCGGACGGGCATTCCGTATCCTTCAGGGACCTATCATCCGATTCGTGCCAGCTCACACTCCAGACGATGAACGTCGCGCCACCGATCCCAGTACCGAGCCTGAGGTGCTGGAGTACCTAGCCAAGGCATTTCCAGATCTGCGACCGGTCGTCGCCGCCAATCCTGCGCTTCCCGCGGTGCTGCGCGAGCGGATTCTCCAGATGGGCTTGGGCAACTTGTCTCAGGTTTCACCCGCAACCCCGGTGAGCGCGGCGACAGCGTCCGACTCGACTCACCTCAGGACGGCCGAGACCGCGGCCCTGCCCTCGCTCACGACTACCGACTACAGCATCTCGCCGCACGCCGCCTCACCGCACACCGGGGCTCCTGCGAGAGCGACGGTGCAGGCAGATCCTCGCACGGAGGTCCTCAAGACCTTACCGGCCATGCCGACGCTGGCAGCCACACCAGCACCTGCCCAGACAGCGCCCGTCGAACCATCCGAGCCCCGGCCGGCCTCCCGCACCGGGTCCCGCACCGGGCTGATAGCCGCCCTGGTCACCACCCTGGTCCTGGCCGTCGCCGCCGCCGGAACCTTCGCCGGGATGCTGCTGGCGAAACGAGATCGACAGTCGGGAACGGAAGCGGCTTCCGCCGCTTCCACCGCACCGGTCCCCGCCCAGACGGCAGGAACATCGGCGGGGCAGACCGCCCAACCGACCGCAGACGCCACCGAGGCCGAAGCGACACCACTACCCGACAAGGGACCGACTCTTCCCCCATCAGCCAAGACCTTCTCCTACCAGTACGTGGACACCCCGTCGAAGAACATCTCCTGCATCCTTTACGAGGAGGGGGTGGGCTGCTCAATCCTGGAACGGAGCTACGCCTCCTCCGGGATGCAGGACTGCCCCAACCGGGAGTTCTCCATCGTGGCCCTCGCTGGTCGCACCGAGATCCGCTGCGGAGAGGAGTACCTGGGACAGCCTGGGGACACCTTCCACACGCTGCAGTACGGAGAGACCACGACGTTCTCCGACTACGCCTGCACCTCACAGTCCAAGGGGATGACCTGCTGGAACACGATCACCGGACGCGGTTTCACCATCTCCAGGGAGTCGCACGTCAGATTCTGAGTGCCCCGAGCCGGGCATTTCTCGCGTAGCCCCACAGAAATTCTGTAGGGCACCGCGAAAAATGCCCGGCTCGGCGTGAGATCGGCGGGCTTCAGTGGGCGCCGCGGCGGGCCTGGATCTCGCGGCCCTGCGCCAGCCAGGTCTCGGCGCGGGCCAGGCGGCCCTCGGCGTCGGGGCGCCACGGGCCGCCGTCCTCGCGGCGGGCACCGGCCACCAGGGACAGGACCACGCCGGCGCAGCGCGCACGCAGGGAGACCGGATCCACCTGCTGCTCGGCCATGCGGGTCCAGGTCTCCAGGATGGGACGCAGCTTCGGGTAGGAGGCGGGCGCCAGGTGGTCCAGCACGCTGACGTGCCCCAGCAGGCAGGCCAGGTCGTCAACCCGGTAGCCGGGCCCCAGGGAGTCCACGTCGAGCAGGCTGGTGACGGACTCGCCCTCCATGAGGACATTAGCCTCGTAGAAGTCGCCGTGGACCGGGACCGGTCGGCCGGCGTCGGAGGCGGCCATGAGCTGCTCGACCCCCTCGGCCACGGCCCGGGCACGGGCGGCGTGCTCGGGCAGGACCGTGGCGGCGGCGTGCGCGTAGTGGCGGGCCCGTTCCGACCAGGCGGCGTGCGCCGGCAGCTGCATGGCGCTGGCCGGCAGGGCGTCCAGCAGCGAGATGAGGCCGTTGAAGACGCGTTCGCTGCGCGAGACGCTCATACCCTGGGACAGCAGGCCGGACAGGGCCACTCCCCGACCGGTGGACAGCAGGACGAGCCCATCGGGGTCCTCCCGCAGGACCTCGGGCGCGGGCACGCCTGACGCCGTCAGCAGGCGGTGGCGCTGGGCGAAGGACGGGGCCTGGCTCGGGCGCAGGACCTTGGCGTAGGCGGTGGTCTCATCCGGGAAGGTGGCGCGCACGACCGCTCGACGGGTGGGCCGGTAGGCGACCATCGTGGCCTTGACCTGCGTGCCGATCCGGGCCGAGAGCAGCGAGGGCGTGCAGGCCACTACCAGGCCGGGAAGCTCGGGGTCGGCCGGGTGGCGCCACACGTGGACCGCGGGGCCGTCCCCGCCGGTGGGGGCCACCCGGGTCAGTCCCGGTGCGTGCGGGTTGGACAGGCGAGCCGTCGTGGCACACAGGTACTCGGTGGTGGAACGCCCGTTGGGTGCGACGACAACGGCCGTGTACCCCACGGACACCCCTGCTCCGGGGCGATGGTGGACTGAGTGGACCTCCCAGCTGGCCAGACGCTGGCCAGCCGGGGCGAGGGCGGCGGAGAGCACGGACGCGGCACGCGGCCCCGTCAGCAGGGCCACCTCCTCGGGCTCCTGGGACGCCGACGAGTGGTTCATAGCGGTTAGTCTGCCCCACCCACCTGGTGGTTCGCCTCCAAAACGACCCCCGGTGTTCGACAACAGCGGAAGCCCACCCACCCCGGGGCGATGCACTGGGTGACCGAGGTCGAGTACGTGCAGGTGCACAGATCTGTCACTCCTGGCGACTTTTAGGTGGAGCAAGGCGGGTGTGACCGGGCCTCTCTCTCCTATCTGTGCAGGTCCGCGCCTTCCTCCCCTGATACAGGCTGCCGCGCCTGCCGGAAAAGTCGCCAATCGTGACACCGACGGCACTGGCAACACCGAGGCAAGCCCGAAGTTATCCACAGCGCCGGGTCATGCCTTTCACCTCTGAACACTGTTTGACATGATTTAAATATGTTTGATGATGCCCGCCGCAGCGATGTACGCGCCCGGCTACTGGCCAGGAACGGCGCAGCCCGACTCTCGTCCCTGAGCCTCACCCGGTCAGAGCGCAGAACGGTGGCACGCATGCTGTCTGAGAAGGCGCTGGCCTCCCACCCCGGTCACGTCGTGGCCCTGCCGTCGGCCAAGGCCTTCGTCATCACCTGCCGCCGACTGGGAGGCGTGGTGAGCTGCGGACACGCGATGAAGCACTACGGCATCCCGATGAGGACATCACCCGGTGTTCTCCATGTCGCCATCCCGGCGCAGCGCAGCCGCGTTCCCGACGCGATCGGCCGCACGGTGGTCCACCGCGTCAGGGGGCTGTCGCTCCCCGAGGACACCCAGCCACCAGTGGCGCAGGTCGAGCAGGCCCTCATCTGCTACATGCGCTGCGCCGATGAGCTCGATGCCCTCATCGCACTCGATGCGGCCCTGCGCCTGGGATACACGACCCACGCGCAGCTGGCATCCGCCTTACCTGGCCCGCGCAACGCACCGCTGCGCTCCCTGCTCTCTCAGGCCCGCCCGGGGGCTCGCTCCCTGCTGGAGACGATCGCCCGCTACGACCTGAAGCAGGCCGGATACCGCCCCGTCGCGGCGGTGAGCGTGGACGGGGTCGGCGAGGTGGACCTGGTGCTCAGCCGAAGACCTCAGGCGATCGTTCCCGGGCCGGCGGAGGGCACCCATGTCCTCACCGCAGCGGCTTGTCCTGCATTGCTCATCGAGACCGACGGCTACACCTACCACTCCTCCCGCCCGGACTGGCAGTGCGACCACCTGCGCGATCAGGCCGCTCTCGCGCGCGGTCTCACCCCGCTGCGCCTCACCAGCAACCAGGTACTGGATCGGGAGACGGTGCGGATCGTCTCCCCAGTGGCGCACCGCCTCGGAATCCACCCAGATGTCACTCCTGGCGACTTTTAGATGGAGGCGGGAAGGGTTCACCGGGCCCCTACCCCTATCTGCGCAGGTCCAAGCCTTCCCTCCTGTCACAGCCTGTCGGAGCCCACCGGAAAAGTCGCCAATCGTGACACTTCGGCGCCTCCCGCTCCCGCCTCGCGCGGGAGAACTGCCGGTGAGGTGCGAACGCGTGGAAGAATCCACCCATGCGAGACCTCGCCACCCTTCCCAAGGCGCACCTGCACCTGCACTTCACGGGGTCGATGCGCCTGGAGACCCTCATCGAGCTGGCCTCCAGCGCGCGCACGCGCCTGCCCTCGAACTTCCTGGACGGCGACCCCCTACGAGTCCCCGCCGACCGGCGCGGCTGGTTCCGCTTCCAGCGCGCCTACGACACGGCCCGGGCCCTGGTGCGCACGGAGGAGGTCATGCGTCGCATCGTCCTGGAGGCCGCCCTGGATGACGCCGCCGAGGGCTCGCGCCGCCTGGAGATCCAGGTCGATCCGACCAGCTACGCCCCCTTCGTCGGCGGGATCACCCCGGCCCTGGAGATCATCCTCGACGCCGCCAAGCAGGCCACGACCCTGAGCGGGGTGGAGGTGGCAGTCATCGTGGCGGCCTCCCGGATGCGTCACCCGCTGGATGCCCGCACGCTCGCACGCCTGGCAGTGCGCTACGCCGGGGATCAGCCGGGCGAGGTGATCGGCTTCGGCCTGTCCAACGATGAACGCGCCGGGCAGACCTCCTCCTGGGAGCGAGCCTTCGCCATCGCCCGCCGGGGCGGCCTGGCCTCCATGCCGCACGGAGGGGAGCTCTTAGGGCCCGACCACCTGCGCGAGGTCGTCTCCGCACTCAGCCCCACACGCCTGGGCCACGGGGTACGCGCCGGTGAGGACCCCACCCTGCTGGATGCGATCGTCGCCTCCGGCATCAGCCTTGAGGTCTGCCCCGCCTCCAACGTGAGCCTGGGCGTCTATCACAGCCCCGACGACGTCCCCCTGCGTACGCTCATGAGCCATGGGGCACAGATCGCCCTGAGTGCTGACGACCCCCTGCTCTTCCAGTCCCGGCTCGTCGACCAGTACGAGATCGCCCGGGCCCTGGGCTGCGACGACGCCGAGCTGGCCGAGCTGGCCCGCGGGTCGATCCGCGCCTGCCTGGCCTCACCGACGGCGAAGCGGGCCTGGCTGGCCGAGGTGGACGCCTGGCTGGCGGCACCCGACCAGGTTCCGGGAGCACAGTCCGACGGCCCGGAGGCCAGCGATCTCGAAGCCTGACGCGCTTCCGCACTCGGGGGTCTAGAACCTGCAGGCACGCAGGGACACGCTGACGCGCCCGAGGCTCGTGGGCTGTGCCGGCTGCGCCTGCCGCGCAAGGCAAGAGATGTCCCGACGAACCGTGTACTCGCGCAGCGAGCCCGGGGCCGACGCGGCTCTGGAGTGACGGCCTAGAAGCCGACCTGGACGGGCTCGGGCACGAGGGTGACGCCGTAGCGCTCGCGCACCCCGGCCACCACCGCGTCACGCAGGCGCGCCAGGTCCGCACCGGTCGCGCCGCCCCGGTTGGTCAGCGCCAGCACGTGCTTGGTGGACAGTCCGGCCGGGGCGCCGGCCTCCACGGCGAAGCCCTTGGTGAAGCCCGCGTGGTCAATGAGCCAGGCGGCGCTGGTCTTGACCAGCCCCTCAATGACGGGGGCCTCCTTGGTGCCAAGCACCACCTGCGAGTGGTCGGTGACCGGGAAGCGGGGCGCATCCTTGGGCAGGTGCTCAGCCTCGGCCGTGGTCAGGATCGGGTTGGTGAAGAAGGATCCGGCCGACCAGGTGTCATGGTCGGTGCCGTCCAGCACCATCCCCTTGGAGCGGCGCAGCTCGAGGACCGCCTCGCGCAGCTCGCGCTCGGGCACGCGCTCGCCCAGCTCGACGCCGAGCGTCCCGGCCAGCTGGGAGTAGGCGATCCGGGAGGACAGGGAGCCCTGTCGCACGGCGAAGGTAGCGTCGAGGACCACCCAGCGTCCGGTCGGCCCCCACAGGCGTCCGCCGCCCACCTCGGTGTCGGTGAGGGACTGCTTGAGGCGCGAGTCCCGGTAGGCCAGCCTCAGCTCGCCCAGGGCCAGCCAGACCACCCGGTTGCGCAGTCGGTCCCAGGCGCGCACGCTGGCGATGAGCTCGGCGACCTCGGCGCCGTAGGCCCCGATGTTCTGCACGGGGGCGGCGCCCACCGTGCCGGGGATCCCGGACAGGGGCGCGAACCCGCCCCACTGGCTGGCGATGGCCTCGCGCACCAGGTCGTCCCAGGTGGTGCCGGCGGTGGCAGTGACCTCGACGCCGCCGCACACCGAGTCCGAGACGAGTGAGACCTCGGCGCGGGCGTCCCGGATGACGAGCCCGTCGAAGCCGGCATCGGAGGCCATGATGTTGGAGCCGCCGCCGATGACGAGGACGGGCGTTCCGGCGGCGTCGGCCTCGCGGATCGCCTCGGTCAGCTCGCTCTGTGTGGTGGCCTCGACGTAGCTGCCCACCGGGCCGCCCACACGAAGCGTGGTCAGCTCGGCCAGAGTGGTCGGCCGGGCACCGGAGCCGGGCGTGTGCGCCAGAGCCTGGACGGGTGCGGGCCAGGCGGACGGGTCGACGTCGACGCTCAGTGGGACGGTGCAGTCGCCTTCCACCAGCTGCGGCTCGGTTGACGGCGCTGACGGCGCAGCCGGGGCTTCAGCAGGGGTGCGATCATCTGGGGTGGTGGTCAACGAAGGTCTCCGCTCTTCCTGATCAGTTCCTCGTGAGACAAGCAGGGCCCCGCTCACACCAGCGGTGTGCACGGAGCCCCGAGGCGCGGACGGGCCGCTCGTCTCACTTCTTGTTGCGACGCTGGTGACGCGTCTTGCGAAGCAGCTTGCGGTGCTTCTTCTTGGCCATGCGCTTGCGGCGCTTCTTGATGACGGATCCCATGAGATCTCCTCGCAGTTCGCTTCTAGTGCCCGCAGACCCTCCCTGCGGGCCGAGGCAGGCCGGCGAGGGTTATGCCATGGGGGCGGTTGGTCGGCGCGTGAGGCTCAGCGGCCGACCACGCAGGTGACCGCCTGAGTGTAGCGGTTCCTAGGACCCTGATGCCTCTGACGCGTCGTGGCCCCAGTCACCCAGCCCCGCAGACAGGTAGTCGTGAACGGCGCGCTCAGGGACGCGGAAAGAGCGCCCGACCTGCATCGCAGGCAGGTCGCCGGAGTGCACCATTCGGTAGACGGTCATCTTGGACACGCGCAGCATCGCCGCCACCTCAGCCACGGTGAGGAACGAGGGGGCGCCGGAGGCGCTGGGGGATGTGGGAAGGCCCGGTGCCATGAGCTTGAGGTCCGTTCGTCGCGGGTGGCCCCGTCGGGGCAGGAACACCGCCAATATATCTCCGCACCAGCCTTCGCACAGGGTTTCTCGGGCACCATTCGCAACAGGCGTCGCATTTCACACTCGGACACCAATTGTCGCTGTCGCAACCTCACTGATCCGCCTCAGAGCTCGGCCGCCACTGCGGCGAGCACCGAGTCCCGGGCACCGCCTCCGCCCGAACACGCCCGGCCCACAACGCTGGCAGACGTGGCGAAGTCGCACCAGCGGGACCACAATGGCGACCGTGCCCCAGACAGACACCGCCCAGGAGCCGGAGCCCGGCCGCACACCCCGCGGCGAGAAGCCGGCCGGAAAGCATGGCTCCCCCCAGGCCGGCAAGCGCCGTCAGGCCCACTGGCACGCCCCGCTCGTGGGCGTCGTCGGCCGCCCGTGGAAGCGGCGCAAGAAGCACCCGGCCATCGGACAGGGAGCCGGCCCCCTCGAGGAGCCGTCACCCCTCCCCCCGCTGCCGGGCACAGAGCCCACCGGGCTGCGCCGCCTGCTCAGACACATCGAGCCACTCAGCCAGATCGCACGGGCCGCCCGCTTCTACCCGGCCCGGCTGGCTGTCACCGTCTTCGCGGCCATCATCATGGTGGTCACGCTTCTGCTCAGCCTCCCGATCGCCACGGCGAGCGGAAAGCACTCCGACTTCCTCGACGCCCTGTTCACCGCCACCTCAGCGGTGTGCGTCACCGGCCTGAACACGGTGGACACGGCGACCTACTGGTCCACCTTCGGGCACGTCGTCATCATCCTGGCCGCGGCCGTGGGCGGGCTGGGCGTCATGACCCTGGCCTCACTGCTGTCCCTGGCGGTGTCCCGGCACGTAGGACTGACCCAGCGGATGCTGGCGGCCTCGGAGAACCAGTCGCGCCTGGGCGAGGTGGGCCGGCTGCTGCGCGCCGTCATCTACACGGCCACCGGCTGCGAGCTCTTCCTCATTCTCATACTGCTGCCCCGCTTCCTCAGTCACGGTCTCGATGTGGGCCACGCCCTGTGGTACGCGTTCTTCATGGCGCTGTCGATCTTCAACAACGCCGGCTTCGTCATCATGCCCGAGGGACTGGCGGCCTACTCCACCGACTGGTGGATCGGCCTGCCGATCATCCTGGGGACCTTCATGGGCGCCGTCGGATTCCCCGTCATCCTGGACATCATGGGCCGACGCCGCCACCCCCGCACATGGAGCCTGCACACCAAGCTCACCCTGACGACCTACCTGGCCCTCACGGTCGCCTCGACCCTCGCCATCGCCACCTTCGAGTGGAACAACCCGCTCACCTACGGCTCCCTACCCACGAGCGGGAAGATCATGACCGCTCTGATCAACGGCGTCAACGCCCGCTCCTCGGGACTGTCCACGATCCCACCCGAGCACATGCACGAGGCGACCTGGTTCCTCCAGGACGCCCTCATGTTCGTCGGGGGCGGCTCGGCCTCGACGGCCGGCGGCATCAAGGTGACGACCTTCGCGGTCCTGCTGCTGGCGATCCTCGCCGAGGCCCGCGGCGACCAGGACATCGAGGCCTTCGGGCGGCGTATCACCCCCTCGACCGTGCGCCTGAGCGTGGCGGTGGCCTTCATCGGATCCAGCATCATCGGACTAGCCACGCTCCTGCTCCTGCAGATGACCAACCTGTCCCTGGACCGGATCCTCTTCGAGGTCATCAGCGCCTTCGCGACCGTGGGCCTGTCCACGGGCATCACGCCCTCCCTGCCGGACGGGGCCAAGTACGTCATCGTGGCGCTCATGTTCGTCGGCCGTGTGGGCACGATGACGGCGGCCAGCGCCCTGGCGCTGCGCGAGCGGCGCCGCGTCATCCGAATGCCCGAGGCCAGCCCGATGATCGGCTAGCGCCCGTCGCCCCGTTGTCCGCACCTGCTCACCCGAGAGCCCGCAGACACCAGCAGGAACGATCAGCTCCCCTCGGATCCCGGCTCGTCCGGGGCGAGCAGGTGCCCGAGGGTCGCGGCCGCACTCTCCACATCTGCGCGGCCGGTAATGAGCTGCTCAACGATGAGTCCGAAGGAGAAGCTCTGGATGAGGGAGGCCAGCTGCTCGGGACTCAGGCGGCAGGAGATCGTCCCCACCCTCTGCCCGTTGCGGCACAGGCGGATGAGGCCGCTGCGGATGTCCTGGTAGTTCTCCTGGACCATGACGCGCATCTCGGGATCACGAGTCAGCTCACCCCAGGCGTGGTAGGCCAGTGGCGCCCAGGCACTCAGTCCGACGTCGTCAGCGTCCTTGCGGACCTCGCCTCGCCCAGCGGAGGCCCGCCGCGAGGCGGAGTCGGCCTCGCCGGCGTGCTGCTCAATGTCGTCGCGCTCGTAGTTGAGCAGGACGAGCGCCTCGATGAATCCCTGCTTGAAGTCCGGCAGTGCCTCGGACTCGGCGAGCTGCTTGATCCGCTCGACGAGCGGCCCCATCCGTCGAGTCAGGACCTCGCGCATGAGCGAGCGCTTGCCCTCGGGGAAGTAGCGATACACGGTCGACGACGACATCCCGGCCGTTGCGATGACCTCGTCCATGGAGGTGGCCTGGAAGCCGTTGCGGGCGAAGCACTCCTCGGCGGCCTGCAGGATGCGGCCGGACTGACGCTCCCGGTAGGCGGCGCTCACTCGTGGCATGCCCCCAGCATAGGTGACCCGAGACACCACAAATCGAAACGATCGTTGTTGACTAGGCATCGCAGGGAAGCCTAGACTCCCAGACGCAAACGAAAACGATAGTTTTGATATGGAGGTCCGCGATGACACCCACGGCGACATCCACTCTCAGACAGACCGAACCGGCACAGGACACGCAGGAGCAGACCCCCGTGACTGCACGGCATCCCAATCGCCGCGCGGTCATGGTCAGCGCCGTCCTCACCCAGCTGATGATCGTCCTGGACCTGACGATCATCGCCATCGCCCTGCCGCACATGCAGGAGGACCTGGGAATGACCGTGTCCCAGAGCCCGTGGACGGTCACCGGCTACAGCCTGGCCTTCGGCGGCCTCGTGCTCTTCGGGGGAAGGCTCTGCGCCGTGGTCGGCATCCGCCGCTCCTACCAGGTCGGTCTGATCGGATTCGGGATCGCCAGCCTCGCAGCCGGAATGGCGACCTCCTTCCCCGTCCTGCTGGTGGCCCGCGTGGCCCAGGGCTGCTTCGGCGCCCTGCTGGCCCCCACCTCACAGTCACTGCTCAACGTGACCTTCACCGAGCGCAGTGAGCGCGAGAGGGTCTTCGCGATCTTCGGCGCCACTGGCGGCCTGGGAGCGGCCGTCGGACTGCTCGTCGGCGGGGCGCTGACCGACTGGTTCAGCTGGCGCTGGGCCCTCTACATCAACATTCTCCTGGCCGCCACCTCTCTGCTCATCGGGCAGCGCAGCCTCCCACCGGCCGACCAGCGCGACCGCCGCTCACGCATCACTGACGACCTGACCGGCCTGGTCCTGGGATGCGGGGCCTGCTTCAGCGCCGTCTACGGGCTCGACCGGGCCCAGCAGACCTCCTGGACCTCGACGTCCACCGTCAGCTGGCTGGCACTCGGCGGCATCGCCGCGGTGCTGTTCGTGGTCCGCGAGCGCTTCGCGAGCCGCCCGGTGCTGCCCCTGTCGATGATGGCACTGCCCGTGCGCGCAGCCTCCTACGCCACACAGTTCGTCGCCGGCGCCGCCCAGATGGGGGCGATCATCTACCTGACCTACTACATGCAGAACCACTTCGGCTACTCGCCCTTCAAGAGCGGGGTCGTCTTCCTCCCAATGGTCCTTGCGCTGATCGCCACCGCGATCCCGGCCGGGCGCGTCATCGTGCCCAGGCTCGGGGCGCGCGGCACCCTGCCGCTGGGGCTGGCGGTATTGACGGGATCCTTCCTCATCTTCTCGCGCATGACCACGGAATCGACTTACGAGCAGGTGGCGCTGCCCGGCCTCATCGCCTTCGGGATGGGCCTGGGACTGACGATGCCAGTCACCTTCAACTCCGGCACTCGCGGAGTGGATGCCAAGCGGACCGGACTGGCCTCGGCGATCCTGAGCGCCGCCCAGCAGATCGGCGGGTCCTTCGGGGTGGCGCTCATGACCTCCTACGCCACCCAGCACGCCGAGGACTACGTGACCGACCACGCCGCGCAGGTCAAGGCGGCAGCCATGGAGGCGATGATGCGGGCCCAGGCCCTGCCTCAGTCGCCCGCGGGCAAGCAGATCGTCGAGACCCTCAAGGCCCAGCTCATCGACCGGGCGCAGATCGAGGCCTACTCCGGTGGCTTCACGATGATGGCCTGGATCCTGGCCGGGGCGGCGACGATCCTGGTGGTCTGCGGGATCAGCCTGAGCGTCCGACGTCGCCGCACGCGGTAGCGTAGGAGTCACTGTCCCGCGGCCGACCTCAGGAGACCTCATGCCTGCCCCGCTCTCGCGCACCGACTCCACGCTCGTCATCGGGCTGGGGCGCTTCGGCTCGGCCGTGGCCGCCACCCTGGACCGGCTGGGACGCGAGGTGCTGGCCGTGGAGGCCAATCCCGCGATCGTGCGCCAGTGGACCGGCCGTATCCCCCTGGTGGAGGCCGACGCCACGGACGTGGAGGCTCTCGAGCAGCTGGGCGCCACCGAGTTCGGCACCGCGGTCGTGGGGGTGGCGACCTCCCTGGAGGCCTCCGTCCTCATCACCGGCAACCTCGTGGACCTGGAGACCCACCAGATCTGGGCCAAGGCCATCTCCCGTGCCCACGGCCGCATCCTGCGCCGTATCGGCGCCCAGCACGTCGTCTACCCCGAGTTCGACGCCGGGCAGCGCGCCGCCCACCTCGTGTCGGGTCGCATGCTCGACTACATCGAGATGGAGAAGGGCGGTTTCACCATTGTCAAGATGCGTCCGCCCACGGAGCTGCACGGCTTCACCATCGGCCAGTCCAAGGTTCGCTCGCGCTATGGGATCACGGTCTTCGGCCTCATGAGCCCGGGCGAGCCCTTCGAGTACGCCACCCCCGACACTCTGGTCTCGGCCGAGGACGTGCTCGTCGTCGGCGGGGACGCCGCCCTCCTGGAGCGCTTCGCCAACCGCGCGTGAGCCCGGCCGGGCGGCCCCTGACGCAACGGCCCTCGTCAAAGGCACGTGATTCGTCAGAGGCACGTCATGTGCTGTCTCCTCACTTCTGAGGTACTCGTTCGGGCGGGAGTCCGGGGCGTGCTGGTGGCCCTGGAAGCGAGGGTGAGGTCGAGGGGAAGAGGTCTGACGGGTCCTGGCAGGTCGCTGGTGTCCACAGCGCTGACATCACAGGCGCATCGGCGTTGCACATCGAAGAAGAACCGCAGGATACCAACGATCCCCACGGGGGTGCTTCGACGCCGGGCACGTTCATGTCAGCGCTGTGGACACCGGGCCGCGCGGGAGTGAGTCCGGGCTTCTTAGTGGCGCAGCCCGGCGCCGTCGAGGTGTGGAACCACCGCCACAACTGCCTCCGACCCTGCGCCGTCGGCCGCACCCAGCCCCCGCCACCCGGGTCCCATCACACGTCACCGACGTCATGACCTCAAACATCGAGCTCTATCTGGC